>NZ_JBKEVG010000004.1:0-156303 GCF_056356955.1 Bifidobacterium sp. LH_419 | reverse complement strand
GGGACACACCCCGGAGGAATTCCGGAACATGTCCCCCACAGCCTGATCAGGTACCCTTAATAAACCACGTCCAGCAATCGGGGCGCAGTTCACTCCGCCGGGAGCCCCCTCCACAGAGGGGGCCAAGCAAACGCCCGCCAAGCATCCGACGCCGCTACCAGGTGAGTTTACTGATCATGCGGTGGGTGTCCATCCACCAAAGGCGAAGCCGGTTCCGGGGATTGCTGGTGAAGGGTTCGCCGAGCAGCATATGGGCTCCGGGCGGCGGCGAAATCCATCGTCGGACCAACTTGGCGCCGATCACCATCGCCGCTTCCACCGCGGCAAGCGCAAACGCACCTGTCACGCCCTCCATCCATGGAATCGTCGCCTGATTCCCATCCCCCAGACGTATCGCGACCTGTTCCATGATTCGCGTACCCCATGAAGAGAGCCATGCGCATAGACGCGCCGCATCCATGTTCACCCATGCGAGTGCAAGCCCTGCGAGCCCGGTCATCGTGGAGAAGGCGACCACGGGCGTGACGAGGATGTTCGCGAGCACCGACCATACCGGCAGCTGCGGCTCCATCAGCACCTGAATCGGCAATGTCGTCACCTGTGCGGCGACGGTCATGGCTATCGCATCGGCGAGGGCGTCGGGCAACAGCAACGCCATAGCGCCGGCCATGGGGCGCGCCATGAGGATGATGCCGAGTACGGCGGCGCAGGACAAGGCGAATCCGAAACTCCACGCCAAGGCGGGATTCGTCAGCAGCATGATGATCGAGGTGACGCATAGCGCACTCAACGCCTGCGCGCGCCGGCCGACGAACAGCGCCGCTGCGGAGAGCCATCCCATGACCAACGCGCGGGTGACGCTGTCGCCGGGAGCCATCATCGCCGCCATCAGCGTCGTGGACATGACGGTCATGCATGCGACCATCTGCCGGGGCATGAGCAGGTACGCGCCCATTCTGCGGATCAGCGCGGCGACGATGACGAAATGTCCGCCGGACACGGCCATGAGGTGCATGATCCCGGCGCGGCGGAAGCAGTCTTCCAGCCGGCTCGCATACGTCTCGTCGATCGGATTGGAATCCGCCGCCGAATCCGGTTCCGGGACCCCCACGTAATCCTGTCCAAGGAACCCCATGGTGAGTCCGGGCACAAGTATGCGCCCCGAATCATCGAGACCGTCGGTCGCTTGGAAGAATGATTCCTGCACACGCTCGCGCCAACCGTCGAACAATGGCTGGCGTTCGGTCATGTGTATGCCCGACATGTCTGATATCGAACCGGGAATCCCGGCATCGGCCACTGCCTCATCATCATCTTCGGAGACGGTCAACCAGAGCGGCGTCACGCCGAGTTCCGCCTCCCGCAGTTCTCCGCTCGCCTCATAGCCGGCGCCACGGTGCAGTCGTCCGCAATCGGAGCCCGACGCAAGAAGCCGTACTCGCGCATGCGATCGTGTCGAAACGACGCCGTCGTCCATCGCGACGAGACGTGTCTCCGCCTGACAGTCGGCGTCACGCATGGACGACGTTTCGACCGGCTCGACGACACGCAGTCGTACCACGACCCTGGCGGGGCCGTCTCGTGCGCGCGTCATCGCAGAATCGAACCATACGGCCGATTCCGCGGCCCATGTCGTGACGGCCCCCAGCAGGAACGCTCCCACGCAGACGACGACCGTAACGCGGCCGATTCCCTGACGCGCGCACCGCTCCGCCACAATCCATACGAGAAGCACACCGATCGTCACGACGCATACGGCGACGATCGGCGCCATCGATCCGTCTGATTCCCCGGAGTCCGCACCGGCGAACAGCGCCATGCACCGGGAGAACAACCCGTGCGCGCCCAAGCATGACGCCCACAGGACGACGGCGACGGGCAGCAGTCGCCGATCGTCGCAGCCACGCTCCAACCGCCCGCCCATCAGACCTTCACCTCCGGCCTGATCTTCTTCAACGTCTTCGCGCCGATGCCGGGCACGTCAAGCAGCTGGTCGACGCTGCCGAATCGTCCGATTGTTGCACGATGGTCGAGGATCTTCTGCGCGGTGACCGGACCGATGCCGGGTATCGCATCAAGCTGTTCCAACGTTGCCGTGTTCAGGTCGACGCGGGTATCGGCCGGTTGCGGCGGTTGCGCCTGTGCTTGCCCCGGCATCGTGCCGGAACCGGCCGCCATATCGTCTCCAGACTGCGACGCATCACCCTCTGGCGTCTCGTCACCCGCCGCAGTACCGCCCGACGTCGCTCCCCCGACGTCGTCGCCTTCCGTCACGCCGCCGGAAGCGACGGCGGACGTGGCGGACGCCGCTTCGATCGCCGCATAGTTCACGGCCTGCCGGATGAGCAGGGTAAGGCTCGCGCAGGTGGCCATCACCATGATGAGAATCATCGCCAGCGCCTGCGTGGCGCCGAACCGCAATCGTGGTCTACCATGGCGGGCGCGATCGGCGAAATGCTCGTCCCTGTCGCCTCCGCGCACGCCGGACAGTTCCGAAAGCACGGCTTTCGGTCGTGCCTCGGAGTCCGGAACGGCTGCCAGGGGCGGAACGGTTACGGCATCCGGAACGGCTGCCGGTTCCACCGATGTCGCCGATTCCGCTGCCGCCGCCGTTGCGGCGGGAGGCAGCGGGACCGGCGGCACCGTGGAAGCCGGGTACCCGCCGTACGACGGACAGACATCGTACGCGTCATACGCGGTCGGCGTCTCCACCGCATCGTATCCGGCCGCGCCACCGCATCCGATGATGCCATCGCGTCCGACGGCATCATCGAAACCGACGGCACCGTCTCCTCCGATACCGTCGACGATGCCGTATCCGCCGTGCCGTGCGCGGCCGTTTCCGTTTCCACTATGACGAACGCCCATGCCTCCACTGTGGATGAGGCATGGGCGTCGAGTCCAACGCTGCGGTGAATGTGGATAGAGCCCCTAGAGTTCTTCACATTTGCCGCGGCGAGTGTCTAATTATCGCATGTCGTCCGCGTCACACGGGAACGCGAGACGCGGACGACACGGGCGGAATCATTCGGCCGGGACGATCGAGACGATCTTCGGGGCCTTGACGATCACCTTGCGCGGCTCCTTGCCGCCGAGACGGACGGCGACAGCTTCGAGCGCGAGCTTCTCCAGCTCGGCCGGATCGATGTCCGGGGAGACCTCGAGCTTGGCGCGTACCTTGCCCTTGATCTGCACGACCGCGGTGACCGTGTCCTGGCCGACGTACTTGTCGTCGGCGACCGGCCACGGCGCGGCGGACAGGGACTCGGCGTGGCCGAGGCGCTGCCACATCTCCTCGCAGATGTGCGGGGCGATCGGGGCGAGCATGAGGATCAGCGGCTCGACGGCGGAGCGCGGCACGGCCTTGAGGGACGTCAGGTGGTTGTTGAGCACGATGAGCTTCGCGATGGCCGTGTTCGGACGCATGTTCTCCATCTCCACGGTCACCTCGGCGATCGTGTTGTTGAGGAGCTTCAAAGTCTTCACGTCCGGCGCGTCCTCGCTCACATGCGCCTCGCCGGTGGTCTCGTCGACCACGTTGCGCCACAGGCGCTGCAGGAAACGCATGCCGCCGACCACGTTGCGCGTGTTCCACGGACGGGACTCGTCCAGCGGGCCCATGCTCATCTCGTACAGGCGGAACGTGTCCGCGCCGTAGTTCTCGTACATGTAGTCCGGCGTGATGATGTTCTTGAGGCTCTTGCCCATCTTGCCGAACTCGCGGTTCGCGTGCTCGCCGTTCCAGGTGAACGTGGGTTCGCCGTTCTCGTCGGCCGGGCCCTCCACGACCTCGTCGGCCGGCACGTACTGGCCGCGGTCGTCGGTGTAGGCGTACGCCTGGATCATGCCCTGGTTGAACAGCTTGTGGAACGGTTCGGCGGAATCCACGTAGCCGAGGTCGAAGAGGATCTTGTGCCAGAAGCGCGAGTACAGCAGGTGGAGCACCGCGTGCTCGACGCCGCCGATGTACAGGTCCACGCCGCCTTCGTCGCCCGAGTACTTGTTGTGGTTCGGACCCATCCAGTAGTCGAACTCGTCCTTCTCGACCATGTGGGCCGTGTCGGTCGGGTCGATGTAGCGCATGTAGTACCAGCAGGAGCCGGCCCAGTTCGGCATCGTGTTCGTGTCGCGGTAGTAGGTCTTCACGCCGTCGCCCAGATCGAGCTCGACCTTCACCCAATCCTCGTTGCGGCTCAGCGGCGCCTCGGGGTTGGATTCGGCGTCCATCGGGTCGAAGGTGCGCGGCTGGTAGTCGGGCACGTCCGGCAGGTTGATGGGCAGCGCGGAGTCGGGCAGCAGGTGCGGAGTGCCGTCCTCGCCGTAGACGATCGGGAACGGTTCGCCCCAGTAGCGCTGGCGGGAGAACAGCCAGTCGCGCAGACGGTAGGAGACGGTGCCCTTGCCGACGCCCGCGGATTCCAGCCATGCGTTCACCTTGGCGATGGCGTCGTCGACGCGAAGGCCGTCGAGGGAGAGCGCGTCGCCCTTCGCCTTGGTCGCTTCGACGGAGGAGTTGATGACGATGCCGTCGTGGGAGACGAACGGCGCCTTGCCCTCGTAGGCCGCGAGGTCGTCGCCGGATTCCGGCAATGGCTTGACGGTGTAGATGACCGGCAGGCCGAACTTGACGGCGAAATCGTAGTCGCGCTGGTCGCCGCCCGGCACGGCCATGATCGCGCCGGTGCCGTAGTCCATGAGCACGTAGTCGGCGGTGAACAGCGGCAGCTTCGCGCCGGTGATCGGGTTGACGGCGTACAGGCCGGTGAACAGGCCGGTCTTCTCGCCGGCCTCGTCGACGCGGTCCTTCGCGGTCTTCGATTCGGCGGCGAGACGATACGCCTTCACGGCCTCGACCGGGGTGGCGTAGCCGCCCTTCCAATCCTCGGGGGTTTCGGCCGGCCATTCGGCGGGCACGTCCTCGAGCAGGTGGTGTTCCGGGGAGACGACGGCGAACGTGGTGCCGAACAGGGTGTCCGGACGCGTGGTGTAGATCTCCATGTCGCGCGTGCCGTTCGGGGTCTCGACCTGGAAGTGCACGGAGGCGCCGTGGCTCTCGCCGATCCAGTTGCGCTGCATGAGCTTGACCTTCTCCGGCCAGTCGATGCCGTCGAGGTCCTCGATGAGGCGGTGGCCGTACTTGGTGATGCGCATCGACCACTGGCGCAGCTCACGCTGGAAGACCGGGAAGTTGCCGCGTTCGGACTTGCCTTCGGCGGTGACCTCCTCGTTGGCGAGCACGGTGCCCAGGCCCGGGCACCAGTTCACCGGGGACTTGGAGATGTAGGCGAGGCGGAAGTCGTTGAGGATGTCCTGCTGCTCGGCCTCGGTGAGGTCGCCCCATGCCTTGCCGTCCGTCTCGTGGCCCGGGATGGCCTTCTCGCCGTTCTCGAACTTGGCGACGAGCTCGGAGATCGGACGGGCGGAGCCCTTCGTGCCGGACGGGTTCGTGGCGTCCTCGTCGTACCAGGAATCGTAGATGCGCGAGAAGATCCACTGAGTCCAGCGCACGTAGCCGGGATCGATGGTCGCGAAGGTGCGGCGGTCGTCGAAGCTCAGGCCCATGCGGTGCAGCTGGCGCGACATGTTCGCGATGTTCTGCTCGGTGGTGATGCGCGGGTGCTGGCCGGTCTGGACGGCGTACTGCTCGGCGGGCAGGCCGAAGGCGTCGTAGCCCATGGCGTGCAGCACGTTCTCGCCCTTCATGCGGTGGTAGCGGGACACCACGTCGGAGGCGAGGTAGCCGAGCGGGTGGCCCACGTGCAGGCCCTTGCCGGACGGGTAGGGGAACATGTCCATCGCGAAGTAGGAGGGGCGTCCCTCGGCGTTGCGGCCCTTGCCGTCCTTCAGGTCGCCGGAGACGTTGGCGGCCCAGAAGGTGCCCTCCTCATCCCACTTCTTCTGCCATTTGTTTTCGATGTCCTGCGCCAGAGCGGCGTTGTAACGGAACTTCGGTTCGGTCTCACTCATAGAGCACGATGATACACGCGGGGACGCCAATCACGGGCGGGACGGCGGCTTCTCTGGACAGTCGGGAATCCTTCACATTGTGCAACAACCGTATTCCCCTAATCTCATGCAGCATATTGAGCATCCGGAAATCCGACGGACAACCAGAGATACAGAGCTCTGTATCGTTTTCGTCCCATGCAACTGGGCGATGCCCATAAATGATGAAACAGTCATTTCACGCTCCCCGAGTGGGGAGCGACACCAAGAGGACCACACGAAAGACCAAGACCCACAATTTCAATCCACGCTCCCCGAGTGGGGAGCGACGGGCGGCGCCATCGACTGGCGTACCCAAGGACACATTTCAATCCACGCTCCCCGAGCGAGGAGCGACTCCTTTCGTGGTTGGTTGGTTAGGCGAGAATCGAATTTCAATCCACGCTCCCCGAGTGGGGAGCGACTCATGGGGAAGTCCGCGGTGTCCCCATCGTGGAGATTTCAATCCACGCTCCCCGAGTGGGGAGCGACGGCGGACTTGTAGACCTGATGGGCGGCCCTTGGGATTTCAATCCACGCTCCCCGAGTGGGGAGCGACCAACGAGGGTGCCGCCGCCTTCAACGTGTTGGCATTTCAATCCACGCTCCCCGAGTGGGGAGCGACCCCCGGACACGGACACGTCCCGGTCGCACATCAGATTTCAATCCACGCTCCCCGAGTGGGGAGCGACGCTCGCGTCCTGCACGATCTCGACGGTGTCCACATTTCAATCCACGCTCCCCGAGTGGGGAGCGACTCCACGTAGCTCCAGACCTTGCTCGACGCGGACCCATTTCAATCCACGCTCCCCGAGTGGGGAGCGACCCGACAACCCGTCCGGCCCGCTGAGGACCACCGTATTTCAATCCACGCTCCCCGAGTGGGGAGCGACATGCATCCATGAGTGTTCTGTCTCGCACGTGGGCATTTCAATCCACGCTCCCCGAGTGGGGAGCGACCAGCGGCATCGACGCACAAGCCGCTGCACTGGGAATTTCAATCCACGCGCCCCGAGTGGGGAGCGACGGTTGTCATTCTTGGCGGCGGCCTGTTCGGCGGCATTTCAATCCACGCTCCCCGAGTGGGGAGCGACAAACATCGGCCGCGCGTTCGGCGCATCCTTCAAATTTCAATCCACGCTCCCCGAGTGGGGAGCGACGTACTGGCGCCAGACGACCGGCCGCCCGTGTTTATTTCAATCCACGCTCCCCGAGTGGGGAGCGACTCCTGACTAATCTTGCTGAAGTCAAGGAAGTTTGCATTTCAATCCACGCTCCCCGAGTGGGGAGCGACGAGGCTGAGCGCCATGCGTGACATGTCATTGAGATTTCAATCCACGCTCCCCGAGTGGGGAGCGACGACGATCGCCGACCAGCTCAACAAGCAGGAGGAGATTTCAATCCACGCTCCCCGAGTGGGGAGCGACTCGCGCTCAATGACGAGCTTCAACGCCGTCATGCATTTCAATCCACGCTCCCCGAGTGGGGAGCGACGTCTCCGTTCCATGAGCTCGTCCTTGTGCTGCTCATTTCAATCCACGCTCCCCGAGTGGGGAGCGACCTCGCGGATCGTGCGCTACGAGCGTGTCGAGGTGATTTCAATCCACGCTCCCCGAGTGGGGAGCGACAACCAATTCGGCCGGCCACTCAGCTCGAAGGTCATTTCAATCCACGCTCCCCGAGTGGGGAGCGACGGCGACCGATGACACGTGGCCCGATGCCCGCGGGATTTCAATCCACGCTCCCCGAGTGGGGAGCGACCGATGCCCCAATCACTGATTTGACCGCTGCCTTGATTTCAATCCACGCTCCCCGAGTGGGGAGCGACCGCCGCCAACTGACAACCACACCATTTCAAAAGATTTCAATCCACGCTCCCCGAGTGGGGAGCGACGATCTCGTCCCATGTCACGGTCGTGGCGGCGGTATTTCAATCCACGCTCCCCGAGTGGGGAGCGACCAGGCCAAGGCCGCCGGCACGAGCTTTGCGTTCGTATTTCAATCCACGCTCCCCGAGTGGGGAGCGACAGCCGACCAACGGCGCCAACAGGGCCCCCAACGTATTTCAATCCACGCTCCCCGAGTGGGGAGCGACGCTCACGCGCACATCACCGTCAACGCAGACACTATTTCAATCCACGCTCCCCGAGTGGGGAGCGACACGCTCGCCCTGACCGAGGACGACCTGTCCGGGCTATTTCAATCCACGCTCCCCGAGTGGGGAGCGACCTCCGCGCCCTTCCCGTTCGCGAAGTTCACGGTATTTCAATCCACGCTCCCCGAGTGGGGAGCGACGCGTGGCGTCAAACTTACGCAACGCCACGTTGTTATTTCAATCCACGCTCCCCGAGTGGGGAGCGACCGAAGCCCCAAATACGTGCAGGACCGACTCTCCATTTCAATCCACGCTCCCCGAGTGGGGAGCGACCGGCCGCTACGTCATCAACATCGACGCGAAGCAATTTCAATCCACGCTCCCCGAGTGGGGAGCGACTATTAAGCATGACTACACAAACGGCAGACATTAAATTTCAATCCACGCTCCCCGAGTGGGGAGCGACCGCCCCCGGCGAAGCCCTCGTCACCGCGAGCGGTATTTCAATCCACGCTCCCCGAGTGGGGAGCGACACGGCCGCGAGCAGTTCGTCGAGCTTGTCGAGATTTCAATCCACGCTCCCCGAGTGGGGAGCGACGCCCAGTCCGGTGCCGGAAGCCTGTTCGACGACGAATTTCAATCCACGCTCCCCGAGTGGGGAGCGACTCGTCTGAGCGCCGGCGTCCGAAGAGCCGTCGAGATTTCAATCCACGCTCCCCGAGTGGGGAGCGACGCCGGCTTCGCCGTTCCGGTCGTGGGGGTCAGCATTTCAATCCACGCTCCCCGAGTGGGGAGCGACCTGCTCGGCATCGATACCATCACCCCGACGTGGTGATTTCAATCCACGCTCCCCGAGTGGGGAGCGACGCCGCGACGATGCCCGCGATGCCCATGTACTTCATATTTCAATCCACGCTCCCCGAGTGGGGAGCGACCCGGCGACTCGGATGGCCGTGATCGGCAGGTCCTTATTTCAATCCACGCTCCCCGAGTGGGGAGCGACGACGACACTGACACGCCGACACTACGCCAGTTGCAATTTCAATCCACGCTCCCCGAGTGGGGAGCGACACGAGGTAGCGGGGGCCGGCCACACCGCCCGCAAATTTCAATCCACGCTCCCCGAGTGGGGAGCGACATGACCAATCCGGATTCCTGTCCGGTCACGTCGTATTTCAATCCACGCTCCCCGAGTGGGGAGCGACATCTTCGGCGAAGCCTTGTCGATCGCGTCGAAGAATTTCAATCCACGCTCCCCGAGTGGGGAGCGACACGCGTACAGCGCCCACGCGGCCTGGCCCTTGACATTTCAATCCACGCTCCCCGAGTGGGGAGCGACGTAGTTTTGCTGGTAGCCGCGGAATTCGAAGGGATTTCAATCCACGCTCCCCGAGTGGGGAGCGACCTCGGGCTCCTCAGTACCAGTTGTGTGCCAGCCAATTTCAATCCACGCTCCCCGAGTGGGGAGCGACCGGCCGTCTGCGTCATCACCATGGCAACCGACTTATTTCAATCCACGCTCCCCGAGTGGGGAGCGACGCTGCTGTTCTTCGTGACCGAGTCATTGGATATATTTCAATCCACGCTCCCCGAGTGGGGAGCGACCGTGATCTTGCCCCATAGGTCGGAGACCCAAGAATTTCAATCCACGCTCCCCGAGTGGGGAGCGACGCGGGGACGCCTGTATGGTCTTCAGGTATTTCTTATTTCAATCCACGCTCCCCGAGTGGGGAGCGACGGCGGATATGGACATTCGATAGCCGCATTATGAACATCAAGCGCCCATTCTCGTAAATATTTTACCACCAGATTTCAGAAATCAGCGTCTGCCTCCAGATTGCACGAGGATGCAACACTATTCATTTCTCAAACCACAATGAAACACGAATTCTACTCGCCCGATTTATTGATCTTAGAGTGCGAAGGCTCCAGCAAACCATGAGAGCTCGGGGCTCGCACCTAGTTACCTCAACATGTCAGTGTGCATCGCCCCCCTTCATCGTCGTCAAACGGGGAACAATCTAGGAGTACAAATGAAACGCAGCTCCTTCTCACACCGCGTAGGCGGCCCAGCGGTTGTGGGAGCGTTCGACTTCGATGGGCATGCCGAACAGGTCGGAGAGGCGTTCGTCGGTCAGGCCCTGCTCGAGCGGGCCGGTGTAGACGATGGTACCGGCGCCGGGGTTGCCCATCGAGTCGACGCCATCCTCGGTCGCGTCCTCGGCGGGGATCGGCTTCCTGCCCATGATGGCGATGTGGTCGAATCCGGCGGGGATCTCCTCCAGACGGTGCGTGACGAGCACGACCGCGCGGTCGGAGTTCTCCTCGCCGATGCGGCTCAGCGTGCGCATCACCTGTTCGCGGCCGCCCAGGTCGAGACCGGTGGTCGGCTCGTCCATGATGAGCAGCTCCGGGTTGCCCATGAGCGCCCTCGCGATGAGCACGCGCGTGCGTTCGCCCTCCGAGAGCCGCCACATCTCCTTGCCTTCGAGGTAGCTCACGCGGAAGTCGCGCAGCAGGCCGCGGGCGCGCTCGTATTCGGCTTCGGTGTACGTGTCGCGCCAACGGCCAGTCACGGCGCTCAGGCCGGTGACGACCGCGTCGAGCGGATCCTCGAATTCGGGGAACTGGCGGCCCAGATCGGCGGAGGCGAGGCCGATGCGTGTGCGCAGCTTGAACACGTCGTATTTGCCGAGTTGGTGGCCGAGGATGAACACGCGGCCCTCGGACGGGAACGTGCGCGTGGCAAGCATGCCGACGGCCGTGGATTTGCCGATGCCGTTCGGTCCGAACAGCACCCACCGCTCCCCCGCGCGGATCGTCAGGTTCACGTCGGTGATGATGACGCGGCGGTTGCGGCGGAATTCGACGTTTTCGAGTTGGAGTACGACGTTGTCGGTCATGCGGATCTCCTCAATGAATGAAAAACCGGCTCCCGCGAACGGGGAGCCGTCAAGTATGGAAAGCCGAGGGAGAGATGCGGGCTCCCGTTGAGCGCCGCAATCTCTCCCTCCGTCACGCTTCGCGTGCCGCCTCCCTCATCGGAGGGAGGCCTTTGATGGTCTTACTTCTGTTCGGCGAGGACGTCCTCATAGACCTTGACGGTGGCGTCGGCGATGGACTCCCAGCTGAACACGTCGCGGGCGCGCTCGTAGCCGGCCTGGCCCATCTTCTTCGCGAGCTCCGGGTCGGCCATGACCTTGTTGATCGCGTCGGCCATGTCGTGCACGAACTTGTCCGGGTCCGTGGGGGTGCCGGTGCCGTCGCGCAGCTGGTCGATCGGCACGAGGTAGCCGGTCTCGCCGTCGACGACGACCTCGGGGATGCCGCCGGTGGCGGAGGCGACGACCGGCAGGCCGCACGCCATGGCCTCGAGGTTGACGATGCCGAGCGGCTCGTAGATGGACGGGCAGATGAACGCGTCGCAGCCGTGCTCCAGCGCGGAGAGCTCATTCTTCGGCAGCATCTCCTCGATCCAGATGATGTTGCCGCGCTTCTCGTCGAGCTCGGCGAAGGAGTTCTTGACCTCCTCCATGATCTCCGGGGTGTCGGGAGCGCCGGCGCACAGCACGACCTGGATGCCCGGATTGACGAAATGCAGCGCCTTGAGCAGGTACGGCAGGCCCTTCTGACGGGTGATGCGCCCGACGAACAGCAGGGTCGGCTTGCTGCGGTCGATGTGGTAACGCTCGAACACCTTCCAGCCCGGATCGTCGTCCGCCGGGGTGGCGAATTCGGACATGGTGATGCCGTTGTACACGACGACGACCTTGTCCGGATCGAGGTTCGGGTAGGCGGTGAGGATGTCCTCGCGCATGCCGCCGGACACGGCGATGACGCGATCAGCGTGTTCGTAGGCGTCCTTTTCGGCCCAAGAGCTCAGGTTGTAGCCGCCGCCGAGTTGCTCGCGCTTCCACGGGCGGAACGGCTCGAGCGAGTGCGCGGTGATGACGAGCGGCGTGCCGTGCAGCATCTTGGCCGCGTAGCCGGCGAGGCAGGCATACCAGGTATGCGCGTGCACGATGTCGGCGTCCACGTCGTTGGCGATCTGCAGGTCGACGCCGAAGGTCTTCAACGCGGGGTTCGCGTCCTTCAGCTCGGCGGGCGTGTCATAGCCGACGACCTTGAGGGAGCCCTTCGCCTCGGCGGCGTTCGGGATGGCGGGGATGTCCGCTTCGGTGCGGGGGCCATCGAACGCGCGCACGGTAACGTCCACGCGCTCGGCGAGCACCTTGGACAGCTCCTCGGCGTGCACGCCTGCGCCACCGTAGACGTGCGGCGGGTATTCGCGGGTCAGAATGTCAACCTTCATTGGTCTGCTACCTCTCTTTCCATCCGGAAAACTCAAGCACAACCAACTTTACGGCACGACATACGGAAAACGCACGACTTCCGTCGTGCGTTTCGCGTGTGTTCATGGTTTCGACGCCGAAATCAGACCGCGGTGCCGTTTTCGTCGAGGTTCGGATTGTGCTTCGAATCACCGGCGGTGAAGAACAGGCTCAACACGCCGACGATGAACACGGCGGACACGGTGATGATCAGCCACATGGGACGCACGGCGGTCGGCAGCCACATGACCACGAAGAACGCGATGATGGACAGGGCGATGAGCGTCCAGCTGCCCACGCGGAACCACTGGCGCACCGAATGCGGCGCCTTGAACGCCTTCGGATTGCGGTAGTTCGGATTGGTGGTCATCGTGGTGTCGGTCTCGGCGACCGGCCCGCCGCTCGGCTTCCACGGTCCCAGGCTCTCGCCTTCCTGCAGCCTGCGGGAACGCTCCTGCAGCTGGTATTCGTCGATCATTCCGGCACGGCCGCGGCCGCGCGTGGCATCATACTGGGAAGGCACTCCCCTGCGATCGGCCTTGGCCTTGGCGCGACGTTCCGCTCGATTCGGCATTGTTGCTGCTCCTTCATAGCACTTCATTGACGGCTGCATGATACTTTACGCCATCTTATCCATTCACCGCGGTTCTCAGCCGTATTTTCGCGCGGCCCTCCATTTGCTGGCGTTACTCCACCCGGTCCGCCGCGGGCCGTTGTCGGTCTGCCGCCGGTTCGCGGGGCGCTTGATGAGCTCCAACCCGTCACAATCCTCGGGAGTGTTTGAAGTATGCAAGCGAGAGACGGTCCTCGGCACGCACGAGTTCGCCGAGTTCGGGAGGCGGAGTGCCGGGAACCCGTCGCCCGGCGCTCATGCCTGCGGCTCCCGGATGGAAGCCACGATCAGCAGGCCGCATCCGAACCCCTTCGCCCGGCCGATGCCATGGCAGAGCGCATGACGGAACAGGTCGGCGTCGGTCACCACGAGCCTGCCGTCGAACACCGCGGTGGTCAGGGACCGTCCGGCCTTCGCGCGTGAACCGTTCCCGGTGACGCTGGCTGACGATCACCGAGGGGTCGCCGTTACGCCGGCAAAAGACGCACGCATCCCATCTCGATGGAATCAACCATCCACGGTCTTAAAGTCATCTCGTCCGGACCGGGATACGCTCCCCGGGGGTGTCGTACATGCCTATCTCCTCTGCGGTATCCCGCATATTCTCCAATGCCCTCCTGCGCCGGCGCTCGGACTCCCGCTTGAACCTGAGTACGTCGTCGACCATGACCATCCGCTGCCCGGCGCGGCCGTCCCTCTTGAACGGAATCGCCCCGGAATCCAGGATACGATCGACGGTCTTCGGAGAGACACGGAGCAACCGTGCCATCTCAGCAGTGGTCATCATCCGACAATCCGACGGAGCACGAGCGATGACATCTCGGAACAAACGCACCTGTTCCTCATCGATCTCATAAGCAGAGCCATCCACCTCCACGAAATACGCCCTGCCCGGCACCAACTGCCCTACAGTCGTCCGTGTTGCCGTCACCATAGTTTTCTCCTTCAGATGATGGTCCGGAATGCCATGAAACGGTCAGACAAGCGCGGCCGCACACGGAATACATTCTATGCCTTTCAATCCGTCAGGATTTCGACGATGATGGGCGGATATCTTTTACCACATGCAGGCCCATGTCGGAACACCAATCATTCCCGCGCGCGAGGGAACATTTGACGTCCTCCGCGCTGACGCCGCGCGTGGACGGCCATTCTTGTTGCGATGCCACACATGGCTGCGCCCACCCGCACGGGGATGCGGGTGTGAAATTCGAGGGGTATGAGAAAAAGCCACTCGAATAGCGGCTTTCATGAACGGCGTTACTTGACGGCTGCCGTTTCCGTGCCCCTGTCTCGCACGTATTCGAGGAAGTCCTGATAGTCCTCATCGCATCCAGGGAATTCGGAGTGGACGGTCTCGAACAGCGGGGCGACGGATGTCGGGTCGATGCGGCGGTTGATGATGTCGATGACGCATGCGTTGACCGCGGTGCCTGAGCCGTCCTCGTCGAGCATGGATTGCGCGAAATCCGCGCCGTCATTGTTCCCGTTGGTGCGGAGCAGGGCGATCATGTCAGCGGCAAGTTGGTCATAACGCCGTTCGGCGAGCTGGATGTCGGCCAAGGACTTCGACATGGCTTTCCCTATCGGGTAGATGGTGGTGACGTAGACCGGATCATCCCCGCGTATGCGGGGAACACAGTTCGAAAACCGCGGTATCCCAACAACATGATACACAATCCACGGCTTTTTCATTCGGTTTGCCATTCCGATTATCCGGTACGAACGTGTCCGTCACGAGCATCTGACCGAGGCTTTCGGAACCGACATCACACGTGGACGGACATGTGGATGAGAATCCCCCTTGTCTCCGATGTCTCCGAAAAGCGAAAGGTCTCCTATATCTGCGACGCAGACATAGGAGACCATACACGTCCCTGACCGCTTGAGAATCAGCGGGGCAGCATCATCGGCCTGGTGCTCGCCTTGATCGGGGCGGGCAGCTCGCTGGTGTGCTCGCTGGACAGGTACTCGTCGACGGCGGCCGCGCAGGAGCGGCCTTCGGCGATGGCCCACACGACGAGGCTCTGGCCGCGGCCGGCGTCGCCGCACACGAACACGCCGTCCTGCGAGGTGGCGAACTTGTCGTCGCGGGCGATGTTGCCGCGCTTGTCGAGTTCGACGGGCAGCTGGTCGACGATGGTCGTGGTGTCCGGGTGGAGGAAGCCCACGGAGATGAGCACCAGATCGGCGGGCAGCACGCGTTCGGTGCCGGGCTGGCGGGTGAACGGACCGTTCTCGCCGGGCGCGACGGACACGACCTTGAGGCCGGTCACGTGGCCGTGCTCGTCCGCCACGAAGCCTTCCGCGGTGGTGGAGTTCTCGATGTGGATACGCTCCTGCTCCTCGTCGGAGCCGATGAAGTTCACCGAATCCGTGGAGTACAGGTACTCGCCGCCCTCGGCCATCGACGTGGTCTTCTGGTAGAGACGCGCGAACGTCGGCCACGGCTGGTTGTCGGGACGTGTCGAAGGCTCCTTCGGCATGATCTGCAGCACGGTGACGTCCTTCGCCCCCTGGCGGATGGACGTGCCGAGGCAGTCGGAACCGGTATCGCCGCCGCCGATGACGATGACGTGCTTGTCCTTGGCGGTGATGTCGTGCTCGAGCGGAGCGCCGTAGATGCGGCGGGTCGCGTCGGGCAGGAAGTCCATCGCGAAGTGGATGCCATCGAGCTCGCGGCCGGGGATCTTCATGTCACGCGGCACGCGGGAACCGATGGCGACGACGACCGCGTCGTACCGGTCACGCAGATCGTCCCAGCTGATGTCCTTGCCGATCTCCACGCCGGTCTCGAAGCGGGTGCCTTCGGCCTCCATCTGCTTGACGCGTCGGTCGAGCAGCGTCTTCTCGAGCTTGAAGTTCGGGATGCCGTAGCGCATGAGGCCGCCCAGAGCGTCGTCCTTCTCGTAGACGACGACAGTGTGGCCGGCGCGCGTGAGCTGCTGCGCGGCGGAGAGGCCGGCGGGGCCGGAGCCGACGACGGCGACGGTCTGGTCGGTGAGTCGCTGCGGCGGCATCGGCTTGACGTAGTCGAGATCCCACGCCTGGTCGATGATCGTGCACTCGTCGTTCTTGATCATCGTCGGCGGCTGGTGGATGCCGAGCACGCACGCCTGCTCGCACAGGGCAGGACAGATGCGGCCGGTCACTTCCGGGAAGTTGTTGGTCAGGCTCAGACGCTGGTAGGCGTCCTCCCACTGCTCCTGGCGGACCAGGTCGTTCCACTCGGGGATGAGGTTGCCGAGCGGGCAGCCGGTCATGCAGAACGGGGTGCCGCAGTCCATGCAGCGGGCCGCCTGTTCGGTGGTCCACGACTGCAGACCGGATTCGGCGTGCACGTCGAACCAGTCCTTGATGCGCTGCTCGACCGGACGCTCGGCCAGCTCGCGGCGGGTGCGGACTTTCAGGAATCCTCTCGGGTCGCCCATGTTCAGCGCGCTCCTTCCATGACGTGCTCGTACACCTGCTCCCAGGCGCCGGGCGTATTGAAATCGATGTGTGCGGCTTCCGCGTCGGCCATGGCCTTCTCCATGGCGATGAAGTGCTTCGGCACGACGTGCGTGAAGCGCTTGGCGCTCTCGTCCCAGTTCTCGAGCAGCGAGGCAGCGAACTCGGAGCCGGTCTCCTCGGCGTGCTTCTTGACGAGCGCGCGCACGAGGTCGGAGGTCTCCGCGTCGAGCGGCTCGAACAGCAGCGCGCCGGATTCGACGCCCTCCGGGTTGACCTGCTTCATGTCGAGGTCGAGCACATACGTGTTGCCGCCGGAGAAGCCGGCGCCGAAGTTGCGGCCGGTGGGGCCGAGCACGACGACGGTGCCGCCGGTCATGTACTCGCAGCCGTGGTCGCCGACGCCCTCGACCACGAAGGTCGCGCCGGAGTTGCGCACGGCGAAGCGTTCGCCGGCACGACCCGCGACGAACATCTCGCCGGAGGTGGCGCCGAAGCCGGTCACGTTGCCTGCGATCACGTTCTCGTGGCGGTCGAAGGTGACGCCGTCCTCGGCGCGGACGATGAGGCGTCCGCCGGACAGGCCCTTGCCTGCGTAGTCGTTGACCTCGCCGTACACGCGGATGGTCTCGCCGCGCGGTATGAACGCGCCGATGGACTGGCCGCCGGAGCCGTGCAGGGTCATGTCGATCGTGTCGTCGGGCAGGCCGGCGGCACCGTAGCGGCGGGTGATCTCATAACCGACCATCGTGCCGACGGTGCGGTTGACGTTGCGGATCGGCACGTCGATGCGCACCGGCTCCTTCTTCTCCAACGCCGGCTGGGCGAGTTCGATGAGACGGTTGTCGAGCGCCTTCTCCAGCTCGTGGTTCTGCGGCTCGGTGTTGTGCAGGATGGTGCCGGGCACCGGGCCCGCCTGCTTGAGCACGTTGGTCAGGTCGATGCCGTCCGCCTTCCAGCGCTTGATGGCCTCGTCCTGGTCGAGGCATTCGACGTGGCCGACGGCCTCCTCGAGCGTGCGGAAGCCGAGCTGGGCGAGGATCTCGCGCACCTCCTCGGCGATGAACATGAAGAAGTTGACCACGTGCTCGGGCTTGCCGCGGAAGCGGGCGCGCAGCTCCGGATCCTGGGTGGCGATGCCCTGCGGGCACGTGTTCTTCTGGCAGGCGCGCATCATGACGCAGCCTTCGACGATCAGAGCCGCGGTCGCGAAGCCGAATTCCTCGGCGCCGAGCAGGGCGGCGATGACGACGTCGCGGCCGGTCTTGAGCTCACCGTCGCACTGGACGACGATGCGGGAGCGCAGGCCGTTGAGGATCAGCGTCTGCTGCGTCTCGGACAGGCCGATCTCCCACGGGGTGCCCGCGTGGCGGATCGCGTTGAGCGGGGCCGCGCCGGTGCCGCCGTCGTAGCCGGAGATGAGCACCACGTCGGCATGGCACTTGGCCACGCCGGCGGCGATGGTGCCGACGCCGAACTCGGAGACGAGCTTGACGTGGACGCGGGCCTTCGGGTTCGCCATCTTCGCATCGTTGATCAGCTGCTTCAGGTCCTCGATGGAGTAGATGTCGTGGTGAGGCGGCGGGGAGATGAGCTCCACGCCCGGCGTCGCGTGACGCACGGTCGCGATCCACGGCGGGACCTTCGCGCCCGGCAGGTGGCCGCCCTCGCCCGGCTTGGCGCCTTGGGCGAGCTTGATCTGCAGGTCGGTGGCGTGCACGAGGTAGTCGGAGGTGACGCCGAAGCGCGCGGAGGCGATCTGCTTGATGCGGCTGTAGCGCAGCGGATCCTCGATGCGGTCGTCGGATTCGCCGCCTTCGCCGGAGTTGGAGCGCGCGCCGATCTGGTTCATGGCGATGGCGAGCGTCTCATGCGCCTCCTGGGAGATGGAGCCGTAGCTCATCGCGCCGGTGGAGAAGCGCTTGACGATCTCGCTGGCCGGCTCGACCTCGGAGATGTCGATCGGCTTGCGGTTGTGGTTGAACTTCATCAGGCCACGCAGGGTCATCAAACGGTTCGAAGTGTCGTCGATGTGGTGCGTGTACTTCTTGAACATGCCGTAGTCGCCGCGCTGGGTGGACTGCTGCAGCAGGAAGATGGCCTCCGGATCGTTGAGGTGGTCCTCGCCGGTGCGACGCCACTTGTAGATGCCCCCGGTCCTGAGGTTGCGGTGCGGCGAGGCGGTCCACTGGTTCGGATAGGCGACGCGGTGGCGGGAGGCGACCTCCTCGGCGATCTCGTCGAGACCGACGCCGCCCACGCGGGTGGTGGTGCCGGTGAAGTACTCGTCGACGACGTTCTGGCTCAGACCCACGGCTTCGAACAGCTGGGCGCCGCGGTAGCTCATGATGGTGGAGACGCCCATCTTCGCCATGATCTTGAGCACGCCGATGGAGAGGGCCTTGGTGAGGTTCTTCACGGCGGTGGCCGGATCGACCTTCACGTAGCCTTCGCGCGACAGGTTCTCGACGGATTCGAACGCGAGGTACGGGTTCACGCAGGCCGCGCCGTAGGCGATGAGCAGCGCCACGTGATGGATCTCGCGCACGTCGCCGGCTTCGACGGCCATGGAGATCTGTGTGCGGGTGTGACGGCGCAGCAGGTGGTGCTGCACGGCGGAGGTGAGCAGCAGCGACGGGATCGGGCCCCACGTGTGGTTGGAGTCGCGGTCGGACAGCACGATGAAGTTGCTGCCGTTGTCGATGGCCTCGTCGATCTCGGCGAAGATCTCGTCCAGGCGCTCCTGGAGGGCGTCGCCGCCGCCGGCCACCTGGTAGAGGCCCTTGACGACGTACGGACGGTAGTAGCCGCCGAGGATGCGCGCCTTGTCGAGGCGCTTGAGTTGCGCCATCTCGTCGGAGTCGATGACGGGCAGCGGGATGAGGATCTTCTTCGCGTGCAGTTCGGAATCGGCGAGCAGGTTCGGCTCGGGGCCGATCGCGGATTCGAGGCAGGTGACGATCTCCTCGCGCTCCCAGTCGAGCGGCGGGTTGGTCACCTGCGCGAACTTCTGGTGGAAGTAGTCGAAGAGCATGCGCGGGCGCTTGGAGAGCGCGGGCAGCGGGGTGTCGTTGCCCATGGAGCCGAGCGGCTCCTTGCCGGTGTTGGCCATCGGCGTGAGGACGATCTTGAGGTCCTCCTCGGTGTAGCCGAAGGCGCGCTGGCGGCGCTGCACGGACTGGCCGGAGTGGTTGACGTGCTCGCGGGCGGGCAGGTCGCTCATCTCCACGGAGTTGCCCTCCACCCACTTGCGGTACGGGTGCTGGGCGGCGAGGGACTTCTTGATCTCCTCGTCCGGGATGATGCGGCCTTCGGCCGTGTCGACCAGGAACATCTTGCCGGGCTCGAGACGACCCTTGGCGACGATGTGCTCCTGCTCGGTCTCGGGCAGGACGCCCGCCTCGGAGGCGAGCACGAGGTAACCGTCGTCGGTGAGCTGCCAGCGTCCGGGGCGGAAGCCGTTGCGGTCGAGCAGGGCGCCCACCTGGATGCCGTCGGTAAAGACGATGTCGGCCGGGCCGTCCCACGGCTCGATGAGCGTGTTGTTGTACTCGTAGAACGCCTTGAGGTCCGGGTCGAGGTCGTCGTTCTTCTCCCAGGCCGGCGGCAGCATCATGCAGATGGCGTGCGGCAGGGAGCGGCCGGCGAGGTGCAGCAGTTCGAGGCACTCGTCGAAGGTGCCGGAATCGGAGTAGCCGGGCGTGGTGATCGGCAGCAGCGGCTCGAACTCGCCGAGCAGTTCGGAGCTCAGGCGGCCTTCGCGCGCGGACAGCCAGTTGCGGTTGCCCTGGATGGTGTTGATCTCGCCGTTGTGGGCGAGCAGGCGGAACGGCTGGGCGAGCGGCCAGCTCGGGAACGTGTTCGTGGAGAAGCGGGAGTGGACGATGGCGACGGTGGCCTTCATGCGCTCGTCGACCAGATCCGGGAAGAAGTGGGTCAGCTGCATGGTGGTCAGCATGCCCTTGTACGTGATGGTGCGGGCGGACAGGGAGGCGAAGTACACGCCCACCTCGTGTTCGACGCGCTTGCGGACGCGGAACGTCCTGCGGTCGAGTTCGATGCCGGCGAGGCCGCCTTCCGGGTCCGCGAGGACGAGCGTCTTGAAGCTCGGCATGGCGGCGAGCGCCTGCAGGCCGAGGCCGTCGGGATTGGTGGGCACGACGCGCCAGGCGAGGACTTCGAGGCCCTCCTCGCGGGCGATCTTCGCGATGGCCTGCTCCTGCTGACCGGAGGTCTCGATGTCGCGGTCGAGGAACGCGATGCCGGCGGCGTAGTGTCCGGCTTCGGGCAGCTCGGCGGGCACGGTGGCGCGCATGAACTCGTCCGGCATGCTCATCAGGATGCCGGCGCCGTCGCCCGTGTTCTCCTCGGCGCCGACCGCGCCGCGGTGGTCGAGGTTGACCAGCACCTCGATGGCGTCCTTGACGATCTTGTGTTCGGGGCGCTTGTTGAGCGTGGTGACCATGCCCACACCGCAGGCGTCATGCTCGTTGGAGGGGTCGTACATTCCATCCGGAGCGTGGACCGTGAGATCAAGCGGGGCTTTGAATGTCACCGAAATCACCTCAATTGGTTGCGGGCGCGCGGAAACGCGCCACTTGGGTCAGTTGCTGTTGACAGCGTAGCGTCGCACTATGTCCTCCGCGTTTCGCTGTCCATATACCGAGTTGCTGAAAAAGTCAATACCCAATTTTAACCGTTTCCGCGGCGCGGCCCGCCGCGACGCTTGACGGCGTGTCAACGCCAGGGAACGTATTCGGTCTCGGAGTCGCGGAGCGCGGGCTGGCCTTCGACCACGTCGACGCGGGCGGGCGGCGGTTCCACGCCGTCACGTCGCGCCTTCACCTGCTCGTAGAGCATGCGGAAGGCGCGCCGCCCCATCTCGAGATAGTTCTGGCCGTAGCTGGTCAGCGCGGGCGACCACATGGCGGCGAAGTTGCGGTCGTCGAATCCGACGACGCTCACGTCGTCCGGCACCTGGCGTTCCTTCTCCTTCAATCCGCGGATCACGGCGATGGCGGTCTCGTCGTCGCCGGCGAAGACGGCGGTCACGTCGTCGCGCTCCCCCAGCGCGCGGCCGGCCGCGGCGGCCTCCTCCAGATCACGGGAGACGACAATCGGCTCGTGGATCGCGGCGCCGCGTTCCTCGAGCGCGTCGCGCCAACCGTCGGTGCGCGTGTTGTCGGTGGGGCCTTTCGGACGGGTCACGTGGAAGACGGTCTCGTGCCCCAGGTCGAGCAGGTGCATGGTCATCCATCGTCCGGCCTCGCGTTCCGCGTTGACGATCTGCCGGTCGGCATCGCCGAATCCGCCGCCGACGACAACCAGCGGCAGGTCCTTCGGCAGGTAGTCGAGCGCCTTGATGCCGGCGCGGTCGTACTGGTAGACGATGGCGCCGGCGGGACGCACGGACAGGCCCATCCTGACGCGCGCCTCGACGGAGTCCATGTCGGATTCGTCCAGGGAGACGATGTTCATGAGGAACCGGCATGCGCGCGCCGCCTTCTCGACGCCGTGATTGGTCTCGGACGTGGAGAAGGCCTCCGGGTTGGCGGCGAACACGACCACCGTGTCCATCTCCCGGTTGGACAGGGCGCGTGCGACGACGCTCGGCTCGTAGCCGAGCTCCTCGATGGCCTTGGCGATGCGCGCGCGCTTCTCCTCAGAGACCTTCACCGTGCCGTTGAGGTAGCGGGAGACGGTGGGCGCGGAGACGCCGGCGAGTTTGGCGACGTCCTTGATCACCGGACGGGAATGTCCCGTGCTTCTCGCCATGCGTCCCTCCCGATCTCCCTCTGCACGGCCATCCGGCCGATGTCGACATATCAAAACGCAGTTATATATAAGAGGCCAAGCAGGACAAGGGTGGCGCGGTGAAAGACCCGAAAGACCCGGGACCTCATGGACCGGCAACGGGGCCGCATGCCTCCGGCGGGTCCATGCGGGAGCGATGGAGATCACGATGCCGGAGGAATCGCCGCAATCCGGTTCCCGGTGAGCCTCATGGGTCTGCGGTGGGGAGCCGTCGCGACGCCGCGCACCTCGCCGGAGCCTTCATCCATCGTCACGTCGAGATGCACGTCCAGCAGACCGAAGGGCAGCCGCACACGAATGTCGAAAACGTATTCCGCGTCCTGCGCTCCCGCTTCCCGGGCCACGCGGCGTCCGTCACGATATGCGGCGACGAGGCCCATGACCTTCGCCTTGCCGTGGAACGTCGTCCTGCCGGCGTCATCGAACACGACGATCACCGGAATGACGATCTCGCCGACGGGCGATGCGACATACACGACGTACCGGTCCGCGAGCTTCGGATCGTCCGCGGCGTCGAGACCGAACCGCAACGCCCTCTCCTCGGCGACGGTATGCCGCACGGCCAGCTGCGCGGCCTTCGGCGGCACCGGAACCGGCAACGCCACATGACGTTCGGCGAACAGACGACGGCGGAGACGCTCCATCCAATGGCGACGGCCGGGGCGCGGACGCGGGGCATCGCCGGACGCCCCGACCGATCGGACGCGGATCTTGTCCCGGGCGGCCGGCGACGGTTCGCGCGCGGCTTCGGCAAGGGCCGGGATCGAAGCCAACCGCGGGTTGACGGCGAGCGCGTTGCCAGTGAAGAGCGCCCTCTTCTGCGTGTCGGTGAGCTTGTCGGTCTCCTCCAACGCGCGCGCCTGGCCGAGGCACGCCTCGATCGGCGTATAAGGCGTGTCCGATCCGTAGAGCAGGTGCGATTCGGGCACGTCGAGCAGCAGGTCGGCGAGCTGTTTGGGCTCGCTGAATCCCGCCACGTCGAAGTACACGTGGGCCATGGCCTCCTTGAAGTCGGCGCGGCGGTCGGGGTCGTCCATGCGCAGGATCAACGCGAAGCTTTCGAACCTGTCGGCGAGGATCGACGTGAACGCGCCGGCGTGCGGCAGCACCCATGTGATGTCCGGGAATCTGACGAACGTGTCGTTCATCACCATGTTGGCGAACGCGCGCGTGGTCTCCACGAAGTATTCGAACGCGGGCAGGGACAGCCCCTCGCATGCGCCGGGCACGTGTGCGGCCGGCGCCGTGGGATGGATGATCGCCAGGGCTCCGCGCGCGTCGAGTTCGCGCATCAGCGGGTCGAGCCGGGGGTCGCCCAGATAGCATCCGTGGTGGTTGGTGGTCAATCCGACGCCGTCCGCATGCAGCTCGTCCATCGCTCGCCTCGCCTCGGCCACGGATTCACGCTCATAGGGCAGCGGCAACGTGGCGATCAGGCCGAAACGCGAGGGGTCGGAGGCCGCCATCGCGGCGCCCTGATCGTTGATGCGCCGTGCCAGGCCGAGGCATTCGTAGGCGTCCGGCAGCCAGATGTTCGGTGAGGAGAGCATCAGGTGTGCATAGGAGACGCCCAGCAACTCCATCTTGTCGCGCTGCCAGTCCATGTCCCAGTAGTCCGGCGTCGGGTAGCCGTCCGGGTCCCCGGGGTGATGTCGTTTGAGGAAATCCAGGTATGCGGGCGGCAGGTAATGCGATTGGAAATCTATCTTGTGCGTGTATCTCATGATTCATTCCGATGTGTGATTCGTTCCGATGTGGTTGATCGTGCGTTGATCGCGCGTTGGTTCGGCATAATCGCCCGGTCCCCGTTCATTCCACCGACTTGAGGGCGGCGAGCATGTCCACGTCGCACAGCCTGCGGTAGACGATCAGCCCGAGCGCGGCGAGCACGAGGGCGATGAGGACCAAGGGCGCGGCGAACGCCGCCCATCCGAGCGCGGGGTCGAACATGACCTCGTCCGGAGGCACCTCGGTGATGATGTACCGGTGGAGGCCGGCGCCGATCCCGTATCCGGCGAGGATGCCGATCGCGGAGAGCAGGATGGTCTCCCGGTAGATGTACATCGTGGTCTCGTTGGTGTGGAAGCCGAGCACTTTGATGGTGGACAGCTCGCGTATGCGTTCGGACACGTTGAGGTTGGTGAGGTTGTAGAGGATCACCACGGCGAGGAGCCCCGCCACGAGGATCAGCACCTCCATGATCTGGTCGAGCGAGTCGACGATCGTGGCCACCTGGTTCTTCATCGTGGTGTTCTGCACCACTCCCCTGACGCCGTCCACGTTCATGAACGAGGCACCCTGACGCCCGGCATTGCCGATGCCGCCGTCCTTGAGCCGGACCATGTAGGCGTTCGACCGGTAGGTCTTGTGGAACGTGCGGCCGTATCCGCCGGAGGTCATCACCATGAAATGCCCGATGTACATCTCGCTGACGCCGTCCACGCGCACCTGACGGTCCACGCCTTCGGCGTCGGTGACGGTGATCGTGTCCCCCACGTCCGCGCCCAGCATGTCCGCCATGCGTTCGGAGATCACCGCCCCGCGGTCGGTGAGCACCTGGGGCTTGTGCCCGATGCGCGAACGCAGGGTGAGGTAGTCGCCGAAGTTGTAGGCGTCGTCGGTGACGAGCAGTGTGATGGTCTGCTTGTCGTGCTCCTCGCCCGCCGTTTTGGTGAGTTCCTCGTATCTGATCGGGGTGGAGGATTCCACGGCGTCACGGCGCATCGCGTCGGCCACGGCCTTGCGTTCCTGCTGGTTGTCGTCGGCGCGTTCGGCCACGATGAGGTCGTAGTGGATGAGCTCGTCGAACTGCCGTTCGCCGATCTGGCCGATGGACGCCTGCACGCCGAGTCCGGCGGTGAGCAGCGAGACCGCGCCGGCCACGCCGAGGATGGTCATCAGCCCGCGCGACTTGTAGCGGAACAGGTTGCGCGCGGTGACCTTGCGCGTGAAGTTGAGCCTGCCCCAGATGAATCCCACGCGTTCGAGGAGTATCTTCGAACCTTTCGCTGGAGGTTTGGGCAGCAGCAGGGCCGCCGGCTTGTCGCGCAGCTCGCGGGCCGTGGCGAGCATCGCGGGCACGATGGCGCTCACCCATGCGAGCAGGAACGCCGCCACGGTGACGAGGGGGTGGAACGCCAGTCGGATGCGGGGCATCGTGAAGCCGCTGTCGTAGGCGTGGTAGACGATCAGCGGCAACAGCGTATGTCCGGCGATCACGCCGATGACGGTGCCGATCGTGGAGGCGGTGAACCCGTAGAACACGAATTTCCCGAGGATGTCCGCGTTCCCGTAGCCGAGGGCTTTGAGCGTGCCGGAGTTGACGCGTTCCTCGTCGACCATGCGGCCCATCGTGGTGAAGGTGACGAGCGCGGCCACGAGGTAGAGGAACACGGGGAAGATCATGGCGAGTTTCTCCACGATGTTCGCGATGATCTCGTACACGCGGTAGCCCTCGGAGGTTAGTCCCTCGCGCCGCCCGTCGATCGAGTAGGCGGGTACTTCGAGCGTGTCCACCTTCTCGCGGGCGAGCGCGATGTCGTGTTCGGCTTTCTCGATCTTCTTCTCGGCCGCGGGTTTGGCGGCGTTGAATTCGGCGAGTCTCGCGTCGTACTCGTCCTGCGCCTTCTCGATCCGCCGTTGGCCTTCGACGAGCTGGGAGACGCCGGATCCCGTCTCTGCCCCATCGGAGCCGCTGTCGGCCAACGTGGAGACGGCCGTGCCGAGTTCGCTTTGCTTGTCGGCGAGCTGGTTTCGCGCGTCGGCGATGGCGGCGGCGTTGCTCTGGTATTCCTGCGAGCCTTGTTCGAGCTGTGACGCCCCGGCGTTCCATTGCGTGAGCGCGTCGTCATAGGCGGCGAGTTTCGTGTTGTACTGCGCAGCGGCGGCGTTGTAGGCGGCGAGCGCCTTGTCGTATTGCGCTTCGGCGCTGTCGTACGCACCGCCGGTCAGTCCGCTCGACTCCCATTGCGCGAGGAGCGCGCCGATCTTGTCGAGCACGGTTTTGGCGGTGTCGAGCTGGGTGCGTGCCTGGTCGAGTTGGCTTTTCGCCTGGACGAGTTCGGTCCATGATTCGTCGAGTTTGTCTTGGCCTTGGCCGAGCTGCTGTGCGCTGGCGGCGAGCGCGGTCTGCGCGGCGTCGAGCTGGGAGTCGGCGGAGGCGATCTGGGCGGTCGCTCCGGCGAGTTCGGCCACGGCGGAGGACGCCTGGTCGGCGGCTTGGATGGTGCCGTCGGCGAGTTGGTCCTTGCCGTCTTCGATCTGGGTTTTCGCGTCGTCGAGTTGTCGCTGCGTGTCGGCGAGCTGTTGCTTGGCGTCGTCGACCTTGCGTTGCGCCTTGTCGATCTGCGCGCGTCGGTTTTCGCGGATGGAGGCGGCGCGCGCGTCTGGCTGGTTGGCGAGCCGCTTGGTCAGTGCGGTCTTGTGCGCGTTCACCCGGTCGCGGTAGTCGGCAGTCCAATAGTCGACGCCGCGGGTGTCGCGGAAGGTGATGCGTCCGATCATCGTCACGTCGGAGTCGAATACGGTTTTCGTGACGACCGCGTAGCCGTCGAGTTCGCCCGTTCCGGCGGTGGATTGGCCCATGTTGAGGTTGGAGACGGTGTCGCTGGCGTCAACGAATCCGACGACGGTGAAGCTGTCGCGCGTGAGCACGGTGTCGCCGGCGATGTCGGGGCGTTCGGTGAGCCTGATGGTGCTGCCGACCGCGTATGTGTCGCGTTCCGCCCGGTCGAGCGCGATTTCGTTCGCGTGTTCGGGCAGGCGGCCTTCGACCACCTCGTAGGTGGAGACCGTGTCGGGTTTCGAATAGACGCGCAGGCTGTGGTTCGAGTTCCGGATGACGACGTCCTTGAAGTAGCCGAATTCGGCTTGTGCGACGCCGTCGGTCGTGCGGATGATCCTCTCGTCGTCGCGGCTCAGCCCGTAGTCGCTGATGACGGTGACGTCGGCGAGGTCGTGGCGGTCGTAGAAGTCGGTGCCGGTGATGCGCATGTCGGGTCCGGTGACGAACCGTCCGACGAGCGCGAACGAACCGAGGACCATGAGGCTCACGATGGAGAGGAACCGGCCTTTGGATTTGCGCAGGGTGATGCGGATGTCCTTCCACAGCATCCGTTTGCGTGGGTACGCCGTGCTGCCCTTGCGGTGTGTGCGGGAACGGTATGCCATGCTCACCACTCCAGATCCTCGATGTCCATCGGATGCGCGTTGGTCTCGATGGATTTGACGCGTGCGTCGTGCATATGGATGACGCGGTCGGCGATCGGCGCGATGGCCGAGTTGTGGGTGACGATGACGACGGTGGCGCCTTTCTCGCGGCTCTGGTCCTGCAGGATCCTCAGGACCTGTTTGCCGGTGTTGTAGTCGAGCGCGCCGGTGGGTTCGTCGCATAGGAGGATCTTCGGGTTCTTGGCGACGGCGCGGGCGATGGCGACGCGCTGCTGTTCGCCGCCGGAGAGCTGCGCCGGGAAATTGTCGATGCGGTGTTCGAGGCCGACGTCGACGAGCGCCTGCACCGGGTCCTGCGCGTCGCGCACGATCTCGGAGGCGAGTTCCACGTTCTCGCGCGCGGTGAGGTTGGCGACGAGATTATAGAACTGGAACACGAAGCCGATGTCGTAACGGCGGTAGTCGGTGAGCTGGCGCGCGGTGTAGTTCGAGATGTCCTTGTCGTCGATGATCACCTGGCCTTCGGAGTTGGTGTCCATGCCGCCGAGGATGTTGAGCACCGTCGATTTGCCGGCGCCGGATGCGCCGAGGATGATGGCGAGCTCGCCTTGCTCGATGCCGAAGCTCACGTCGTTGTTGGCCGTGATCGTGGTGTCTCCCATGTGGTACCGCTTGAAGCTGTGCACCATTTCGATGTATGCCATGACGGTCTTCCTTTCCCTGTGTTTCCTCGGCTCCCCCTGTCAGGGGAGCTGTCGGTGAAGCCGACTGAGGGGTAGTCGCAGGTCGCCGCCTGCGTACCATGAATGAACAACGTGTTGATTGTGTTGTCACGATGGTAGGGACGCATGGGAACGGCGGTCAATGAACGGTTTCCCCGATTGCGTTCAGATTGGACACATCGGAGGAAATTGGTGATTCACCACCCTATATCGACAACATGTTGATAGAATCGGGTGTCAGGTTCGACGAAGACGGGAGGATCATGGCAGGCAAACGCCACACGAAGACGGAGGCGAAGATCAAGGCCGCGTTCACCACGCTTGTGCAGTCGAAGGGATTCGACGCGATGACGGTGAGCGACATCGCCCGCACGGCCGGCATCAACCGCGGCACGTTCTACATGCACTATCTCGACAAGTTCGATCTGCGTCAGCAGCTCATCGACGACACGATCGCCGATCTGACGACCATCCTCATCGGCAACGCCGACTCCGACGCCCGCACCGTGTCCGACACCACCGGGCGGGCGATCTGCGACGCGTTCCAGGCCGAATCGATCTCCGCCGCGTTGCGCTACGTGCGCGACGACTATGCGTTCTTCAACGCGATCTCCCGTTCCGGCAACGACATGCAGCTCTACGACAAGCTGAAGAAGGTGCTGAAGCAGCTGATCGTCACGCAGGCGCAACGGCTCGGCGCCGACCCGCAGTCAGCCTACAACGGCATCCCGGCGGACTATGCGATGGAAATCCTCGTTTCCGCGGTCTCCTCGATCATCTGGCTGTGGATCCGCCGAGGATGCCGGGAGACGCCCGAGGAGATCTGCCACATCATCGAGAAGAACAAGACCACCGCCCCCATCGACGTGCTGTGGTGACGCGATGGCCCATCGGGCGCTGGGCCATCGCCGCAACCGTGCGGGAACACGTCACCGGCGGGCCGGACACGGTCATCACTGCCGCCCTTTGCGACGGCGCGGAGCGAGGGCGGCCGGGCCATGCCGCTTGATGGCGAACATGAGCGCCCTGAGGCCGCCGATGCGCAGGTCGGGGCGTTCGCCCCGCGCGATGCGGTTCATCTGCAGTTCGAACCAGCTGATGACGAGGATGCCGCCGAACACCTTGTCGAGCGGCGTGATGCCGGTCGTCACACGCGGCAGGTCGACGGAGCCGTCCCACCGGTCGCGGATGATGCGGTTCGGCAGGTCGGGCACGAGCGCCAGAGGGCGGGCGATGCCGATCATCTGCGTGATGCCTTCGTCCAGCGCGCGTTCCATGTCGCGCGCGTTGCGGAAGCCGCCGGTCAGGGCGACCGGCACGGTCAGTTCGCCTTTGATGCGGCGCGCGAAATCGGTGAAGTAGACGCCGCGACGGCGGTCCTCCGCAGCGCCGCCGCTGGTCTGGATGACCGGTTTGGCGTAGGTGCCGCCGGAGATGTCGATGAGATCGACGCCGCGTCTCTCCAGCTGCTTCATGACCCAGATGGATTCCTCCTCGCTGAAGCCGCCAGGCACGCCGTCCTGCGCATTGAGCTTGACCGCCACGGGGAAATCGGGGCCCACCGCCTCGCGCACCGCGTCGAACACGTCGAACAGGAATCGGGCACGGTTTTCGAGGCTTCCGCCGTATTCGTCGGCGCGCCGGTTGTCGAGCGGCGAGAGGAACTGGTTGATGAGGTAGCCGTGCGCCGCGTGGATCTCCACGCCGGTGAAGCCCGCCTTCTTCGCGATGCGCGCCGTGACGGCGAACCGGCGGACGATGTCGCGGATCTGCCCGTGGGTGAGTTCGGTCGGTTCGGCGAAGAACCTGCCGTATTCGCCGTCGACGCCGCCGGCGCTCGGGGCGAGCGGATGCGGGTTGATGGTGATGGGCGACTGGCGGCCGGGATGGTTGATCTGCATCCAGCAGTGCACGCCGTGCCCGGTACCGGCGGCCGCCCACCGGCGCAGCATGTTCAGGTCGCGTTCGTCCTCGACGGCCACGTTGCCGGGTTCGCCGAGCTGCGTGCGGTCGACCATCACGTTGCCGGTGACGAGCACGCCGACCCCTCCCCTCGCCCACGTGCGGTAGAGGCGCACATGGGCTTCGGTCGGCTCGCAGCCGCGGCCGGCGAGCGCCTCGTTCATCGCGGATTTGTAGAACCGGTTCTTCACTCTCACGCCGCAGGGCAGGGTCAACGGTTCGGCGATCGGCGTCGCGGGTGCGGTCACGGTCCTGTCGTTCGTCATGATTCCAACTTTCCATACGTCCATATTTATACAGTTGTCCAATCTATCATAAAGTTGGACATATGCAAAATCATGGACGATGGGCTATGCTGGACGATCATGAAGAAGGATCTCAACGCCAAACTCACGCGCGGCACGCAGCGCACGCTCGACGCGTTCTTCGACGCGATGACCGCCCTGCTCGCCGAGAAGCCGTTCACCGGAATCAGCGTCAACGCGCTGTGCGAACGGGCCGGCTATCCGCGCGCCACGTTCTACAACTATTTCGAGGACCGCGACGACCTGCTCGACTACTGCTGGACGGCGTTGTCCGATCAGGCGAATCTCTCCGATCTCGCGTCATCGGAACCGGAACATCGGGTGGATACGGCGCTCGACGCGATGGCCGACCTGCTGGAGTCCAACGCGGACCTGCTGCGCGCGGTGCTGGAGCACAATCCGCCCGAGGGGCCGCTGTTCTCCAGTCTGCGCATGTTCATCGAGCGGAAGTCGCATGAGATCATGAGCACCTGCGTCGACCGTGACCGCTTCGACCTGCCGGCCGATCTGATCGCCGACCATTACGCGAACACCGTGATGCTCGTCCTCGACTGGGCGTATCTGCGCGGGCACACGCTCACCCGCGAGCAGCTGCACACCTATACGCATACGCTGCTCGCCGGCATGGAGCGGGGATAGGCGAAGGCCCACCGCGAATCACCGGGCGGGAGCACTCCGCATCTCAGACGAACAGGCCGACCATCTGCGCCGCCAACGCGATCAGCAGGGCGCAGGAGATGACGAACCACACGCCGCCGACCACCGCGGTTCCGATGCCGACGCCCTTGCACCATGACGGCACGGGCTTGCGGCGGTACACGCGCCAGGCCCTCCACGCCAGCAGCGCCGCCCCTTCGACGGCGAGCAGGAAGGCGATGCCGAGGCATACGCCCGCTCCGACGGCCAGGGCCGCGCCCACGCCCAAGATGGCCAGCTCGACGGCCATGACGGCGAGCATGACGATATACAGCGCGATCAGCACTATGAACAATCCGGCGATGATCATCGGCCCCTCCCCCTATGCTCCGGACGCTCCGGATCCGTCAGCGGACGCGGACGCCATGGCGTCTCCGGCGTTCCTTCGATTATCCCCGCCGTACCGGACCGTCAGCCCCTGCGACGGCCCGCGCCTTCGCCGCGCAGGAACACGAGCGGGATGACGATCAGCGGGACGGCGCATGCGCCCATGGCCAGATACGTCAGGTTCAGGCCGTGCATGTCGGCGGCGGCCATGCCCATGCCGCCGGCGTGCGCGGACGCCGCCAGCGCCGTCATCATCCCGACGAACACGGCCTGGCCGATCGCTCCGGCGATGGTGCGCAGCGCGGTGAGCAGCGCGTTCGCGTCGGCGAGACGCCCCTCGCCCGCCGCGCTCGTGCCCCAGGTGACCAGCGGCATCATCAGGCAGCCGATCGCCAGCGAGCGCGCCACGTTGATCGTGGCGGCCACCCAGATCGACGCGGACAACGGCAGCAGTCCCATGCACAGGTTGCTGGCGGTCAGGCAGACGCCGCCGACGAGGAACAGGCGCTTCACGCCGAACCGGTCGTAGAGACGGCCTGCCATCGGGCTGATGACGGCCATGGCGAGCGAGCCGGGCAGGCTCACCAGACCGGCCATCGACGCGGAGCCGCCTTTGATGGTCTGCACGTAGAGCGGCAGCATCACCGACGATCCCATCATCGCGAAGTACAGCAGCATACTGCCGACCACGCTCAACGCGAATCCGCGACGACGCAGGATGCGCACGTCGAGGAACGGGCGTTCGCGCCTCAGCTGCAGCATCACGAACCATACGGACGCCGCGACGCCCGCCGCCAACGGGAGCAGCACCGTCATGCTCGTGAACGGTATGGAGCCGATGTTGCCGATGCCGAGCGTCACGCCGCCGAACGCGACGACGCTCACCGCGAACGACAGCATGTCGAAGGACCGTTCGGACGTGTTGAGCACGTTGTCGAACACGAGGCACGCGGCGGCCAGCGACACCGCCATCACGCCGGTCACCAGGTAGAAGATGGAACGCCAGCCGAACGCGTCGACCATCAGTCCGGACAACGTCGGCGCGATCACCGGCGTGACGCCGACGGCGAGCCCGTACCAGCCCATGACCGTGCCGCGATCGTCCGGGTAGATGGTCATGAGCACGACCTGCGCCATCGACATGAGCAGTCCGTTGCCGCACGCCTGGATCACGCGGCCGACCATGATGACGGCGAACGGCACCGGCGCCACGCAGACCAGCGAACCGACGATGAACAGCACGGCGCCGGCGAGGTAGAGCGGCTTGGTCGGGAACCGCGTGATGAGGAACGCGGTCAACGGCATGACGATGCCCATGGCGAGCGAGTAGCCGCTGGTGAGCCACTGGCCGGTCCGCATGTCGATACCCAGATCGTGCACGATGGGCGGCAGCGCCGTGGTGAGCGCCGTGGCCATGATGGTCGTCGCGATGCACGAAAGCATGATGTTGACGAAGATGAGCGCGCGGCGACGCTCGCTCAACGAGGTGGGTTCAAGATAGGACATGGTGCTGCTTCGTACGGTTTCGTTTCTGGGGTTCACACGCCGGCGAGGTCGAAGACGCGTTCGATGACGGCGTCGTTGAGCAGACGCCCCTTGCGTGTGGGGATGACATGGGTGCGGCCTTGCGCATCGGTCTCGATGACGATGAGGCCGTCCTCGACCATCGGCCGCAGTTGCGCGGCGTCGATGGGTCGCAGGGACGTGGAGCCGTGCGCACCGCGCGCGGAGGCGATGGCCCGGTTGATGCGGGTCAGGTCGAGACCTTCGCGGATGCGCAGGCCGAGCATGATGAGCTCCTCGAGGTTCTCGCCAGGCGTGATCGCCTCGCTGCCTCCCCACGGGACGCGGCTCTCGTTGATGGCTGTGGCCCACATGCGCGGGTGGGCGATGTCCCACGCGCGCAGGGCGTGCGTCGCGGCGTTGCCCCCGGAGGCGACGGCGTTGTAGTGCGAGTGCGCGCCGGGGCCGATGCCGGCCCAGTCGACGTTGCGCCAATAGCCGAGGTTGTGCCGGCTCTCATACCCGGGTTTCGCCCAATTGGACACCTCGTACCATGCGAGACCCGCGGCCGTGAGCAGGTCGTCGGCGATCTCGTATTTCGCCGCCTCGTCGTCGTCGTCCGGCTTGGGCAGGGTGCCGGCGGCGATCCGACGGCCCATCTTGGTGGTCGGCTCCACGGTCAACGCATAGGCGGAGATGTGGTTCACGCCGAGATCGATGGCCGTGCGCACCGACGTGCGCCAATCATCGAGGCTCTCCCCCGGCGCGCCGTAGATGAGGTCGACGCTGGAACGCAGACCGGCCTTGTCCGCCGCGTGCACACCGGCTGCCACGTTTTCGGGCGTATGCGTACGGTCGAGGGTTTCGAGCACGTGCGGCACGGCGGACTGCATGCCGAAGGAGACACGGGTGAACCCGCCTTCGGCGAGACGGTCGATGTAGTACTCGTTGACCGTGTCCGGATTGGCTTCGGTGGTGATCTCCGCGCCGGGAGCGATGCCCCAGATGCGGCGGACGGCGTCCAGCATGGCCACGAGGTCGTCCGCGGAGAGGATGGTGGGCGTGCCGCCGCCGAAGAACACGGTGTCGGCCGGAGGCTCCTCGATGCCGTGCGCCAGCTGCCATTCACGCGTGAGCTCCATCTCGCGCACGACCATGTTCGCATAGTTGCCGCGCGACGCCCCCGCTCCGAGGTCGCGCGCGGTGTACGTGTTGAAATCGCAGTACCCGCAGCGCCGCATGCAGAACGGCACGTGGACGTAGACCTCGAACATCAGCCTTCGGTCTTCTGGGCGGCGCGGATCTTGTCCTTGGTGTCGCGGTCGTTCGCATCCTCGCCGGTGGACAGGGCGGCGATGAACGCCTCCTGCGGCACTTCGACGTGGCCGAGCATCTTCATGCGCTTCTTGCCGGCCTTCTGCTTCTCGAGGAGCTTGCGCTTACGCGTGATGTCGCCGCCGTAGCACTTGGCGAGCACGTCCTTCCTGAGCGCGCGGATGTTCTCACGCGCGATGATGCGCGAGCCGATCGCCGCCTGGATCGGGATCTCGAACTGCTGGCGCGGGATGAGCTCGCGCAGCTTCTTCGTCATCATCACGCCGTAGGAGTACGCCTTGTCGCGGTGCACGATGGCGCTGAACGCGTCCACCTTCTCGCCCTGGATGAGGATGTCCACCTTGACGAGGTCGGCCGACTGCTCGCCGTCCTCATGGTAGTCGAGCGAGGCGTAGCCCTTGGTGCGGGACTTCAGCTGGTCGAAGAAGTCGAACACGATCTCCGCCAGCGGAATGCGGTAGTGCATCTCCACGCGGTCGGTGGAGATGTACTCCATCGTGCCCATCTGGCCGCGATGGTCCTGGCACAGGTCCATGACCGCGCCGATGAAATCCTTCGGCGTGATGATGTCCGCCGCGACCATCGGCTCGACGATCTTCTTGATCTTGCCGTCCGGGAACTCGCTCGGATTGGTGACGTGGTGCTCGGATCCGTCCTCGCTGGTCACCTCGTAGGTGACGTTCGGCGCGGTCTGGATGAGGTCGAGTCCGAATTCACGACTGAGACGCTCGGAGACGATCTCCATGTGCAGCAGGCCGAGGAAGCCGCAGCGGAATCCGAAGCCCAGCGCGACGGACGTCTCCGGCGTGTAGACGAGGGCGGCGTCATTGAGCTTGAGCTTGTCGAGCGCCTCGCGCAGTTCGGGGAACTGCGCGTTGTCGATCGGGAACAGGCCGGAGTAGACCATCGGCTTCGGATCGCGGTAGCCAGGCAGCGGCTCCGTGGCGGGGCGCACGGCGGAGGTCAGGGTGTCGCCCACCTTCGACTGGCTCACGTCCTTCGCGCCGGTGATGATGTAGCCGACCTCGCCGGCACCGAGCGCCTTGGTGCGGGTCATGTCCGGGCTGATCACGCCGATCTCGATCGGATCGTGCGTCATGCCGATGCCCATCATGTGCACCTTCTCGCGGTCGTGCAGCTCGCCGTCCTCCATGCGGATGTAGGTGACGATGCCGCGGTAGGAGTCGTACACGGAATCGAAGATCAGGGCGCGTGCCGGCGCCTCGGGGTCGCCTTCCGGAGCCGGCACCTCCATGACGATCTGGTCGAGCAGGTCGGCGACGCCTTCGCCGGTCTTGCCGGACACACGCAGCACGTCGCTCGGCTCGCAGCCGATCAGGCCGGCGATTTCCTCGGCGTGTTTGTCCGGTTCGGCGCTCGGCAGGTCGATCTTGTTGAGCACCGGGATGATGGTGAGATTATGGTCGATGGCCATGTACAGGTTCGACAGCGTCTGCGCCTCGATGCCCTGCGTCGCGTCGACGAGCAGCACCGCGCCCTCGCATGCGGCCAGCGCGCGCGACACCTCGTAGGTGAAGTCCACATGGCCGGGGGTGTCGATCATTCCCAGCGTGTATTCGGTGCCGTCGAACGTCCACGGCACGCGCACGGCCTGCGACTTGATGGTGATGCCGCGCTCCTGTTCGATGTCCATGCGGTCGAGGAAGCGGTCGCGCATCTCGCGTTCCGGCACGATGCCGCTCAGCTGCAGGATGCGGTCCGCCACGGTGGACTTGCCGTGATCGATGTGCGCGATGATGCAGAAGTTGCGGATCAACGACTGGTCGGTGGAACCGGGCTGGTTGTGCTGGGTGGCCACTGAGCATGCCTCCTAATCGACTGTAGTCAAACCTACATTAGTGTACGCGAAATAAGAGACCCCGCAAACCGACGGGTTTGCGGGGTTCCTCGACCATCCGCTCAACGGAGCGGATTCAGTCTCACAGGGCGTTGATCGCGAGGGCGAGGCCGGACTTGCGGTTGGCGGCCTGGTTCTTGTGGATCACGCCGGCGCCGGCGGCCTTGTCGAGCTTGCGGGCGGCGACCTGGTAGGCGGCCTGGGCGGCGGCCTTGTCACCGGCGGCGATGGCCTCGCGGGTGGCGCGGACGGCGGTCTTCAGACCGGACTTGACGGCCACGTTGCGCTTGTGCGCCTTCTCGTTGGTGATGACGCGCTTCTTCTGCGACTTGATGTTTGCCAATGTAACTCCAAACGACGTTTGCTATAAGGACATACGAGACGTAGATGATAGCACGCCATGCGGATAACACGACGCGCCGTCTGCGGCCGGCCGGCGCGGCCCGCCCGTCCCCGTACCGGACGGGCGTCGGGAGGGATGTCAGACGTCGTCGTCATCGTCCCAACGGGCGCGCGGCCCGCGGCCCGCGGAGCCGGATTGCGGTGTGATGTCGGGGCGCCTGAGGTAATGGCTCTCCCCCGGCAGATAGACGTTGTGCCGTTCCACGGCGCCCGGGAACGTGATGTTGTAGATCACGGAGGCCAGACGCATCCCGACGATGAGCACGATGATGAGCACGTCGAGCCCGATCTCCTGTTCGGCGTTCAGCAGTCCCGCTATACGCCCCTTGCACACGAACACGGTGCACACGCATCCGATGGCGGAGGGCACCGCATACCAGTGTTTGTCGCGGATGATCATCGGCACGTCGTTGAGCAGGATGTCGCGGGTGAGGCCGCCGCCCAGCGCGGTCGCCATGCCGAGGAACCCGGCGGTCATGCCGGACGTGCCGAGGTACATGGCCTTCGCCGTGCCGTTGACCGCGAACAGGCCGAGCGCGAGCGCGTCGAGCGTGATCATCGACCATTTGAGCTTGTTGACCTCCGGGTGGACGATCGCGATGGCGACGCCGGAGACGAGCGCGGTGACCACCGACCATCGATCGGTGATGCCGACGGGAGGCACCTCGAGCAGCACGTCACGCAGGATGCCGCCCCCCAGGGCGGTGAGCCACGCGATCACGAGGATGGCGAACAGGTCGTACCGCTTGCGCACGGCCGCGAGCCCGCCGACGAGACCGCAGCAGAACACCGCGAGATATTCCACGCCCATGAAGAACGCGTTGCTCTCCAACGCCACCTGCATGAGCAGCCCCCTTCCGTCGTTACAGGACGACGACGCATACGACGACCGCGATCAGCACGACGGCGACCGCGGATCCCGCCAACAGGCCGACGGACGGTCCACGCCTGCGGGCGGCGTGCCGCCTCGCCTGGCGTTTGCGGTCCCCCCGCGGCTCATCGGCACCCCCGCGTCGATGGCGTCCGCGCCCCGTCCCCCTCTTCCTGCCGGCGGCGGCCCCGTGCCGTCGTCGGGTACGCGCCGGCCTCGATGCATCCGCATCGTCGTTCCCGTCGATATCGTCCGCTTCCGATGATGCGGAGACCGCCGGCTCCTCGTCGTCCTCGGTCCGCAGCCGCGAGATGTCGTATTCCGGCATCGTGCGCGCCAAGGCGGTAAGTTCGGCGCTGACGTGGGATTCGGAGCATTGCTCCGCGATGCGCCTCACGCGGTTGAGCATGAGGTCGAAGGACTCCTCGTCCGCATGCGTGGATTCGCTCTCGTCATCCTCGAATCCGGCCATATGCTGGCGCTCGATCAGATCGTTCACATACGAGTGGACGTCGATATGGAGGTTCTCATCGAGATCGAGCAGGACGGAGCGGGACTCCGGCACATGTCGCGATGCACCGTGAGTCTCCGTTTCCCTAGTCTGTGCAACGTCCACGAACGCACCCGTCAATCGAATCTAGTATGCAATGACCATGTCCCGGCTCCCCGGCGGGATGGATCAGATGAAGCTGTCGGTGGCCCCCGACGACGACTTCAGGCTGCCGGGGAACTTCGACGGATCGACCAGCGAGGGATCCGTGTCGCCGCCGGCGTCCACGCCCACCAGCACGTTCTGGATCGTCTTCTTGGCGTATTCGCCGCCCGAGACGCGGGAGCGTCCCGCCGCCGCGGACAGGGAGCCGTCGTCCAGGGAGTCGAAGGAGCTCAGCAGCACCGAGCGCATGTCGCTCACACGGGTCATGAGCTGGGATTCCATGTCGCGCAGGCTGTCGATGCGCGACTGCAGACGCGAGATCTCGCGGTCGGCGGCGGCGCGGCGCTGGCGGGTCTCTTGCTCGGAGGTCTCCTTGGCCTCCTGGATGATGGAGACGCGGAACTTCTCCGCCTCCTCCTCCTTCTCGGTGGCCACCTGATTCGCGTTGGCGAGCACCGACTTGGCCTTGGCGAGGATGTTGTCGGACTCCTGCTGGGCCTCCAGACGGCGCTGGTTGATGCTCTTGAGCATGTCGTTGATCTCGGCGGAGGTGTCCTCGCGCTGCTTGGTGATCACGGAACGGGCCTGCTCGAGCTCGTCGGCGGCCTTCTTGAGCGTCTCGGCCTTCGAGATCTCCGCATCGCCGAGAATCTGCTTGGAACGTTCGTTCGCGTCGCTGAGCATCTTCGCCGATTTCGCCTTCGCGTCGTTCAGCATCGCTTCGGACTTGCTGCGGGCCTCGTCGAGCTGGCGACGGGATTCCGTGAGATTGCGCTGGGCCTCCTCGCTGGCGCCGGCCTTGATGCGTGCGGCCTCCTGCTCGGCGTCCTGGCGCTGTGCGGCGAGGGTCTTCGCCTGCTCCACCTTCTCGGCGGCGAGCGTGGTCTGCCAGATGGCGCGCTGCTTCTCCAGATCGGCCTTGGTGGCCTCGCGCATGTTCTCGAGTTCCATGTCCAGGGCGCTGCGACGTTCCGAGATCTCCTTGGCGGCACGCTTCTTGTCGGCGTCGATCTTCTCCGCCGTGTTCTTCTGCAGCAGCTTGGCCTCCTCGTTGGCACGTTCGAGGATGCCCGCGGACTTCTTGCGTGCCTCGGCGAGGATGAGCTGCACGTCGTTGTTGGCCTGCTGGACCATGTCCGCGATCTGCTGCGTGGATTCACGCTTGTGGTCGGCCGCCTCCCTCTTGGCGCGGGCGATGAGCTCCGTGCTGGTCTTCTCGGCGGCGTTGAGCAGCTGCTGCGCGCTGGCACCCAGATACTTCACCGAGTTCTGGGCCGTGTTCTGGGCCTCCTCCTCGGCCTTGGCGGCATGCTTGCGTGCATCGGCGAGCTGCATCTGGGAGGACTGGTAGTCGCTCTGCAGCTGGGAGAGGGAGTTCTTCAGATCGTCGATCTGCTGCTGCAGCGTCGAAGTTTCCTGGGCCATGTGCGTGACGTATCCGTCGACCGACTCCTTGTCATAGCCGCGGAACGCTGTAGGAAACCCCATCTCCATCTGCCCTATCCCTTTCTCATGGATGCCTCGCCGTGTATGCTGCTCCACATAATAGCATGGCGGTCAGCGCATCCTCGTATATGGCTCCATTTTCCCCGCCGCGAACGGCATCGTCCCCCTACTGCAAGGCCCCCGCGGGTGCGAATCGCACCGCGGGGGCCGGATTCGGCGAAACGCCTCAGCAGACCTTCCACATCCAGTTGTGCGGATCCTCGATCTCGCCGAGCTGGATGCCGAGCAGTTCGTCGCGCAGCGACTGGGTGAGCTCGCCGACGCCGCCCTCGGCGACGGTCACGTCGAACTTCGGGGACTTGAAGCGGCCGATCGGCGTGATGATGGCGGCGGTGCCGCAGGCGAACACCTCGGTGACCTCGCCGGACTTGATGTCCTCGAGCAGCTGCTCGAGGGCGATCATCGTCTCGACCACGTCGATACCGCGGTCCTGCAGCAGCTGGATGAGGGAGCGGCGGGTCACGCCCGGCAGGATGTTGCCGGTCAGCGACGGGGTCTCCACATGGCCGTCCTTGTGGACGACCATCATGTTCATGCCGCCCAGCTCCTCGAGGTAGGTCTTGGTCGCCGCGTCGACGAAGCAGACCTGCTCGCAGCCGTTCTCGATGCCCGTGTACTCGCCGAGCAGGGAGGCGGCGTAGTTGCCGCCGCACTTGGCGAAGCCGGTGCCGCCGGGGCCGGTGCGGAACCACTTGTCCTCCACCCAGATGCTCACCGGCTTGACGCCGCCCGGGAAGTACGGGCCGGACGGGGAGGCGATCACGCAGTAGTCGACCTCGTGCGGGGCGCGCACGCCGAGGAACGGCTCGGAGGCGAACATGAACGGACGCATGTACAGCGTGTACTCGCGGCGGGACGGGACCCAGTCCACGTCACGCTTGACGAGCGCGGCGACGGAGCCGATGAAGTCGTCGACCGGCAGCTCGGGCAGGTACAGGCGCTTCGCGGAGTTCTGGAAACGCTCGGCGTTCGCGTCCGGGCGGAACAGCCAGGTGGAGCCGTCGGCGTGACGGTAGGCCTTGAGGCCTTCGAAGCACTCCTGCGCGTAGTGCAGCACGGATGCGCCCGGGTCCATCTTGAGCGGCGCGTACGGCTCGATGCGACGGTCGCCCCAGCCCTCGCCCTTGGTCCACGTCATGTGGGCCATGTTGTCGGAGAAGACCTGGCCGAAGGCCGGCTTGTCGATGAGTTCGGCGCGCTTGGCGTCGGAGGCCGGATTCTCGTTCGGCAGTACGGTGAACGGCTCGACCAGCTTGTCGAGCGCCGCCGGATCGTGATGCGTGTTCTCAGTCATGTTCACTTCTTTTTGTTGCATTCGGCCGTGCGATGGCGGCCTTTCGAAGGGGATTGCCGCGCGCTTGTGGCGCCCGGTGCTGTCAGTTACTTTCGCACATCCCGCAACCGCGGATGTGCGCCGGTTCACATTATGAAAAGCAAAAGGGAAGACCCGCGAGACGTGTCGCGGGTCTTCCCGGGGATCATATCGTCAGGCCGGCCTCACGCCGGCGGCGATCACTTGGCGTCGGCGGCCGGGGCGGCAGCGGCGTCGGCGTCGGCGGCCGGGGCGGCGGCCTCCGGAGCGGCGGTGGACTCGGTGGCGTCCTCCGGCACCTCGACGGTCACGACGGACTCCTCGGCGTTCTCGACGTCGAGCTCGACGCCCTCGGGCAGGACGACGTCCTTGGCGAACACCTTGGTGCCGTCGGTCAGGCCCTCGACGTTCACGACGATGCGCTCCGGCAGGTTGGCGACGTCGGCGCGGACCTTGAGCTCCTGGATGTCGACGAACGCGACGGCGGCGCCCTTCGGGGTGCCCTCGACGAACACCGGCACCTCGACGTCGATCTTCTCGCCGGCCTTGACCTCGTAGAAGTCGATGTGCTCAACGATGCGCTTGACGGGGTTGCGCTGCACGTCCTTGACGACGGCCATGGCCTTCTCGTCGCCGAAGTTCAGCTCGAACAGGGCGTTGGTGTGGCGCAGGGAGAGGGTGGTCTCCTTCATCGGCAGGGTGAGGAACTTCGGATCGGCGCCACCGGCGTAGATGGTGGCGGGGATGAGCTTGGCGACGCGCATGCGGCGGGCAGCGCCCTTGCCGAACTCGTTGCGGACTTCGCCGTTGAGGACGATCTTGGTAGCCATATCTGGCCTCCTTGGGTTGTAATGGACGTATGTGTCACTTGTCGTTCTGTCTTTTGACGCCACGACGCGCCGCAGAACGCCCCCTAGGAGGTTCATCACGCCGAGTCGATAACGGAAGAAGCGGACTCCGATGGAATCCTCGTCTTCCCTCGCCAAAGCAACAGCAACCAAGTATACGGGAACCGAGGACAACCTCGCGGCTACAATCAAGGGAGGAAACGTTTTTTCAGGGAATCGAGTTGCGATGAGGCGAGTCACCAGGAACATGCTGATCGGGGCGGGCGCGGGTGTGGGCACCGTGGCCGCCGGATTGCTCACGACGGCCGAGCTGATGTTCCATCTGTCGCTGGACCGGGAATGCTCGCACTGGATGGAGCGTCTGATGAGCAACGGCGCGGCGTCGGACTATCTGGAGACGCCTCATCGGGACGCCGACGAGGAGACGGAGGCCGCGCACTGGTTCGAGACGGCGAAGCAGCCCGTCTCGATGCGTTCCGAGGACGGTCTGAAGCTCCACGGCTGGCTGTTCGACCCGGACCGCGCCTCCCCCGCCCGGCATCTGTATGCGGTCTGCATGCACGGCTACGCCGGCAGACCCTCGGAAATGGCGAAGTACGCGCACCGGTTCGCCCGCATGGGATTCACCGTGCTCGTCCCGGCGCAGCGCGGCTACGAGCTGAGCGAGGGACGCTACATCGGCATGGGATGGCTGGAGCGCCGCGATCTTCTGGGTTGGATCACCCTCATCACCGCGAGCGACCCCGAGGCCCGCGTCCTGCTGCACGGCGTCTCGATGGGCGCCGCCACGGTGATGATGACGACCGGCGAACTGGAGCTGCCCCGCAACGTCGTCGCCGCGATCGAGGACTGCGGATACACGTCGGTGCGCGACCAGTTCCTGTTCAACGCGAAGCACATGTACCATCTGCCCCATCGTTGGATGGGCGTGCCGATCGTCGACCTCATGTCCGCAATCTCGCGCCGGGTCGCCGGGTACGGCTTCCGCGAGGCGTCCTGCGTGCGCTCGCTGCGCCATACGATCATTCCGATGATGTTCATCCACGGCGAGGCGGACGCGTTCGTCGACCCCGCGTTCCTCGACCGCAACATCGCCGCATGCGCGGGGCCGGACCGCGAACGTCTGCTGGTGCCGGGCGCCGGTCATGCCCTCGCCGCGAGCACGGATCCGGAGCTCTATTGGAGCCGCGTCGCCGCGTTCGTGACGCGCGTGTTCGCCCTGTGACGGTTCGTCCCGTGGCCGGCATCGCCTCCGGAACGACCTGGAAACGACGGGAGCCCCTCCGAGGAGGGGCTCCCGTGCGGTTGAAGCCGGTACGCCGGCACAACGAATCGTTCGCATAATGCGTGCGGCCTCTAGGCGCACCGAAGGAAGCGGTACGAAGGTACCGCGACCAAGGAGCGACGACGAGGACGCTCCATTACGCCAGCAATTCCTTGACGGCGGCGATGACGGCCTGCAGGCTCTTCTTCGCGTCGCCGAACAGCATCTGCGTGTTGTCCTCGAAGTAGAGCTCGTTCTGGATGCCGGCGTAGCCGGTGCCGCGGCCGCGCTTCATGACGACCACGTTCTGCGCCTTGTCGACGTCGAGGATCGGCATGCCGGAGACCGGAGTGCCCGGACGGCGGGCGGCCGGGTTGGTGACGTCGTTGGCGCCGACGACGAGGGCGACGTTGGCGGACGGGAACTGCGGGTTGATCTCCTCCAGGTCGACGAGCTCCTCGTAGGGCACGTTGGCCTCGGCGAGCAGCACGTTCATGTGGCCGGGCATGCGGCCGGCGACCGGGTGGATCGCGTAGGAGACCTCGACGCCGTGGTTCTTGAGCAGCTCGCCGAGGTCGGCGAGCTCGCGCTGGGCCTGCGCCTGGGCGAGGCCGAAGCCGGGCACGAAGATGACCTTGTCGGCGTAGACGAGCTGGACGGCAAGATCGTCCGGCGAGGTCTCCTTCATCGTGCCCTCCGGGCCGTCGCCTGCGGCCGCGGCGTCGGAGCCGCCGAAGCCGCCGGCGAGGACGGACAGCAGCGGACGGTTCATGGCCTGGGCCATGAGGATGGACAGGGTCACGCCGGCGGAGCCGACGAGCGCGCCGGCCACGATGAGGGCGACGTTGTCGATGGCGAGGCCGGACATGGCGACGGCGGTGCCGGTGCACGCGTTCAGCACGGAGATGACGACGGGCATGTCGGCGCCACCGATCGGGATGACGAACACGAGACCGTAGCCGAGGGCGAACAGCGTCGTGAGGATCGACCACAGGAGGCGCTGGCCGGGCTGGACGCACAGCATGACGAAGCTGGCGACCGTGAGGACGATGAACGCGATGTTCCACACGCCCTTGCCGGGCAGGGTGAGCTTCTTCACCCACTTGACGCCCTGCAGCTTGCCGGCGGCGATGAGCGAGCCGGTGAACGTGACGGAGCCGATGAGGATGCCGAGGCCGGCGGTGATGAGCACGACGAGGTCCGGCACGCCCTCCTTGGTGAGGATGTCGTTGAGGGCGACGAGCGCGGCCGCGCCGCCGCCGACCGTGTTGAACACGGAGACGAGCTGCGGCATGTCGGTCATCTTGACCTTCTTGGCGGAGACGACGCCGGCGACCGCGCCGATCAGGATGCCGACGACGAGCACGACGACGGCGACCGTGTTGACGAAGCCCTTGGCGAACAGCACGATGAACGCCATGAGCACGGCGACGACCATGCCGAACGCGGAGATCTGGTTGCCCTTGCGGGCGGTCTTCGGCGAGTTCATGAAGTGCAGGCCGACGACGAACATGACGGCGGAGAACAGGTAGACGAACCAGGCGACGATGTCGATGGTTCCGACGGTTGCGGAGGCCATTTACTTATCCTCCCCCTTCTTCTTGTTGGACTTGAACATCTCGAGCATGCGGTCGGTGACGACGTAGCCGCCGACCACGTTCATCGTGCCGAGCACGGCGGCGAGGAAGATGAACACGTAGGCGAGCGGCGAGTTCGCCTCGGCGGCGACGATGACGACGCCGACGATGACGATGCCGTGGATGGAGTTCGCGCCGGACATAAGCGGGGTGTGCAGGGTGGCGGGCACCTTGCCGATCACCTCGATGCCGATGAGCAGCGCCAGCACGAACAGTGTGATGGAGACGACGAGCGTGGGCATTTGCGTTCCTTCCCTTCCTTACTTCTCTTCGGCCGCGGTCCCGGCGGCCTCGACGCGGCCGGCGACGACGAGCGCGGCGTCCAGCTCCTCGGACGGATCCTGGGACAGTTTGCCGTCACGCACGAAGTGGGCGAGCACGTCGGCCACGTTGCGCGCGAGCAGGTCGGACGCGGTGGTGGCGACGCCGGAGGCGAGGTACGGCGCGCCGATGATGGTGACGCCGCCTTCGGTGGTCCGCGTGCCGATGGCGGATCCCTCGACGTTGCCGCCGAGCTCGGACGCGGCGCAGTCGACGATCACGGCGCCGCGCTTCAGGCCGTCTACGCCGGCCTTGGTAAGCAGCACCGGAGGCCTGCGGCCCGGGACCTTCGCGGTGGTGATGACGATGTCGAAGCCGGCGGCCTTCGCGTCGACGGCGGCCTGCTGCTCCTTCTGTTCCTCGGGTGTCAGGGCGCGCGCGTAGCCGCCCTCGCCCTGGCCCTTCGAGAAGTCGAGGCCGAGGTCGAGGAACTTCGCGCCGAGCGATTCGACCTCGCCCTTGGAGGCGGGGCGCACGTCGTACGCGGTGACGACGGCGCCGAGACGGCGCAGCGTGCCGATGGCCTGGAGCCCCGCGATGCCGGCGCCGAGCACGAGCGCCTTCGCCGGACGGATCGTGCCGGCGGCGGTGGTCATCATCGGCAGGAACGAACCGTAGGCGTCGGCGGCGAGGATGGCCGCCTTGTAGCCCATCACCGAGTTCTGCGAGGTCATCTCGTCCATCGACTGCGCGCTGGACAGCTGGCGCGGCAGGCGTTCGATGGCGACGCCCACGATTCCGGCCTCATCGAGCGCGGCGACGTAATCGGCGTCGGTGAACGAGCCGAGCATGCCGATTACCCATTGGCCGGCCCTGAGCTCGGCGACGGTCCCGGCGGACGGACGGTCGACGAAGCCGAGCGCGTCGGCCTTGGCAATCACCTCGTCGCGCGGGGCGACCGTGGCGCCCGCCTTCGCATAGTCCTCGTCCGTGTAGTGAGCCGCGGCGCCGGCGCCGCGTTCGATCAGGCAGGAGATTCCGCTCCGCCCGAGCCTGGTGACGATGTCCGGGGTAAGCGCGACGCGGGATTCCGTATCCGACGTCTCGTCCAGCACACCGAAAGCCACCGTGGCTTCCTTGATTTCAGCCATGAGAGCCCTTTCTGACATTGGCCGTATCGTGTCGTACGTCGCCCAAGTGTAGCCGAAGACCGGCGGCGCGCCGGGAGAAACGTCCACGGACGCCTGCGTTTCCTACGCCACCGTAAGGTGACGTGTCGCGTTCCGGGCGCTAAACTGGCTGTTCTGAGACAGGACCAGACAAGGAATTGGGTCAAGGAGCAGCACGTGTCCGTTTTTTCCACGTTGAAGCAGCAAACCACGAACATCACGCGCAAGGCGTTGCGTCTCGGCACCGACTTCGTGCATCCGGTCGGCGACGACGCCGGCAACGAACCCGACTACGCCGGCGAGGACATCGCCCGCGAGGAGTCCATCGAGCTGCCCCACACCGACGTGTGGGGGCCGGACCGTCCGACGGTCACCGAGATCGACCCGGCTTCGGGGCTGCTGACCACCACCACGCAGGGCAATCCCCCGCTGGACATGGGCATGTCGATCTACGACATCTACGCCGACCGCGCCGAGCGCATGGGCGACGAACCGCTGTACACGTACAAGGAGGACGGCGAGTGGGTCACGAAGACCGCGAACGAGTTCCTCGCCGAGGTCCGCGAGATCGCCAAGGGACTGCTGCACTATGGTCTGAAGAAGGGCGACGGCGTGGCGTTCATGTGCCGCACCTCCTATGAATGGGATCTGACCGATGCGGCCGTCATGGCCTGCGGCGGCGTGCTGGCCACCATCTACGACACGGATTCCGCCGAGCAGATCCGCAACATCGTCAACAACTCCGACGCCCGTCTGCTCATCGTGCAGGACACCGCCATGCGCGACAAGGCCGACGGCGCCGTCGAGGAATGCCCGTCGTTGGAGCACATCGTGTGCATCGAGACCGGCGGTCTGGACGAGATCAAGGCGTACGGCAAGTCCGTGTCCGACGAGGAGCTGGACGAGCGCATCGACTCGGTGCAGAAGACCGACCTGTGCTCGATCGTCTACACGTCCGGGTCCACCGCCGCGCCGAAGGGCGTCGAGATGACGCACGAGCACTACTGCCAGACGGCGCTGAACCTGCCCGACTACATGCCGGACCTGCTGCATGACAAGAAGAACACGATCCTGCTGTTCCTGCCGCAGGCGCATTCGTTCGCGCGCGCCATCAACTACATCGTCGTCGCCTCGAACGTCCACATCTACATCGCGACCGGCATCAGGACGCTGATCTCCGACCTGCAGGTCGCCAAGCCGTCCATCATGATCGTCGTGCCCCGCGTGCTGGAGAAGGTGTACAACGCCGCCTCCCAGAAGGCCGGTCACGGCGCGAAGGGCATGGTGTTCGCCTCCGCGGTCGTCGCCGCGCAGGACTACATGAAGGAGGTCTCCGAGAAGGGCCATGCGGGCGCGCTGACGCGCACCAAGCGCGCCGCGTTCGACCCGGTGGTCTACAAGTCGCTGCGCGAGGTGCTGGGCGGCCGCGCCAAGTGGATCGTCGCCGGCGGCGCCCCGCTCGACCCGGAGCTGATGGCGTTCTTCCGCGGCGCCGGCGTGCCCGTGTACGAGGGATACGGTCTGACCGAGACGACCGCGCCGTGCGCGTTCAACGTGCTGGGCGTCCCGTTCCACGCCGGCTCGGTCGGCATCGCGTTCCCCGGCTTCTCGCTGCGCATCGCCGAGGACGGCGAGATCCAGGTCAAGGGCCGCGCCGTGTTCCCCCGCTACCACAAGAACGAGGAGGCCACCGAGACCTCCTTCACCGAGGACGGCTGGTATGCGACCGGCGATCTGGGCCGCATCGACAACGACGGATTCCTCTACATCACCGGCCGCAAGAAGGACCTCATCATTACGGCCGGCGGCAAGAACGTGGCGCCCGGCCCGATCGAGGAGGTCATCCAGCGTTGCGAGATCGTCTCGCAGGCCCTGGTGCTCGGCGACAAGCGCCCGTTCATCTCCGCGCTCATCACGCTGGACGAGGAGTCGCTGCGCCCGTGGCTGGCGTCGAAGGGTCTGGACGAGAACATGTCCATGGAGGAGGCCGCGGGCAACGCCGCCGTGCGCGCCGAGGTGCAGAAGTGGGTCGATCAGGCCAACGAGGGCGTCTCCCGCGCCGAGTCGGTGCGCAAGTTCATCATCCTGCCCGAGGAGTTCACGCAGGAGAACGGCCTGATGACCGCGTCGATGAAGGTCATCCGTCCGAAGGTCATCAAGCGCTACGCGACGCTGCTCGCCACGCAGATGTACACGAAGAGGACCGCGCCGCGCCAGTGAGGCGCGTCTCCCCGTCCGCGTGCAGGGAGCATGCAGGGAGATATATGGAGGGGCCCGTGACGGAACCGAATCGCAGGTTCTGTCACGGGCCCCTCCGTATGCGGCGGCCTTACGACGCGGCCGTCACTTCTTGCCCGCGTAGATCACGTTGTCGATGAGGTCGCGGTACCGCTTGGTGATGGCCTCGCGGCGCGCCTTCATCGACGCGGTGACGAGCCCGTTCTCCTCGGTGAAGTCGTCGGGGACGATCTCGAACTTGCGGATGGATTCGGCGCGGGAGACGAGCTCGTCGGCCTGGTTGACGGCGCGCTCCACCTCGGCGCGCACGATCGGGTTGCGCGCAGCCTCGGCCAGGTCGGCGCACGGCTTCGCGCCCTGCGCCTGGAGCCACGTGTTCGTCTCCGCCAGGTCGAGCGCGACGATGGCGGCGACGAACGGCTTGCGGTCGCCTACGACGACGCACTGGTTGACGACCGGCGAGGTCATCACCGACGCCTCCAGTTCGCCCGGCGAAACGTTCTTGCCGCCCGCCGTGATGATGAGGTCCTTCTTGCGGCCGGTCACGGTCACGAAGCCGTCCTCGTCGAGCGAGCCGAGGTCGCCGGTGTGCAGCCAGCCGTCGCGGATCTGCTCCTTGGAGGTCTCGGGGTGGTTGTGGTAGCCGACGCATACGGCGGGGCTCTTGATGCACAGTTCGCCGTCGTCGGCGATGCCGACCGCCGTGCCCTGCATGGGCAGGCCGATCGTGCCGATCCGGTATCCGGCGGTCGGATTCACGGTGGCGGGCGCGCATGTCTCCGTCATGCCGTAACCCTCGAGCAGCGGCAGGCCGATGCCGTTGAAGAAGTGGGCGATGGACCTGTCGAGCGGGGCGCCTCCCGAGACCGCGTATTCGACATGCCCGCCGAACACGTCGAGGATCGACCGGTAGACGAGCCTCGCGTAGAACGCATGCCTGAGGTTCAGCGCGAACGGGATCGGTCCGCCGGACTGCTGCGCCTCCGACCAGGCGCGCGCCGTGGCGGCCGCGCCCGCGAAGACGCGTCCCTTGAGACCGGCGCCGGCCTTCTGCGAGGCCGCATTGTAGATCTTCTCGAAGATGCGGGGCACGGCGAGGATGAACGTCGGCTTGAACGCGGCGAAGTCGGCGAGAATCGTCCTCAGGTTCCCGGACAGGCCGAGCGTGACGTTGCCGGCGAAGCAGAAGAACTGCATGTAGCGTGCGAACACGTGCGCGAGCGGCAGGAACAGCCATAGCCGCGCGTATTCGGGCATGGCGATGGCCGGCATCGACCTCACGCCCGAATAGGTGATGAAGATGAAGTTGCCGTGGCTCAGCTCGACGCCCTTCGGCGTACCCGTGGAGCCGGACGTGTAGACGATGGTGGCGAGGTCGTCGCCGCGGACGGCCTGTTCGCGTTCGCGGAACTCCGCGTCGGTGACGCCCTTGCCGTACTCCTCGAGCGTGTCGAGCGCACCGAAGTCGATGACGTACACGTCGCCGAGGTCCGGGCACCGGGAGCGCACGGACTCGACCTTGTCGCGCTGCATGTCGTTCTCGGCGAACGCCATGCGCACGTTGGAATCGTTGAAGATCATGCTCACCTGCGCCGGCGAGTTCGTCTCGTAGACGGGTACGGTGAGCGCGCCGATCGACATGATGGCCATGTCGAGCGCCGTCCACTCCCAACGGGTCTTCGAGATCACGGACACCGCGTCGCCGGGCATGACGCCGCGCGCGATGAGGCCTTTGGCGAGCGCGATGACCTTGTCGCGGAATTCGACGGCGGTGAACGACCTCCACTCCCCCGTGCCGGGTTCCTTGTATTCGATGAGGGACCGGTCCGGGGTACGCGCGGCGCGCTCCTCCAGTATCGAGAACAGGTTCCTGTCGGTGTCGATCGGCTGTTCCAGCGGCCGCAAGTATTCCGTGATCATCGTCTCCGTGACCTCCTTGGCTGTGTCGTCACCGATTGTACCGTGCGTCCGTACGGTGCGACGGTCATTCCACCGGTTTGAGCGCGATGCGCCTGGGCCCAGCCAGCGTCTCGGGATCGAGGTAGTCCTCGCCGCGTCTGACGCCCCAGTGCAGGCAGGCCCCGTCGCAATGGTCCGAGCGCGCGCCCACCTCGCCGAACGGCTCGTCGCGGATGGTCCGCGCCCCGACGGGCAGGTCCGTGACGGCCGGTTCGAAGGTGAGCGTCAGTCCGTCGTGCCGGACGCTCACCACCTGTTTGCCCGCCACTGTTCCGGCGAACGAGACGACGCCGTCGGCGGGCGCAAGCAGTTCGTCGTGTTCCGCGGCCGCGAGGTCGATGCCGCGATGGCCGGGCAGCCATGTCCGATCGGGGGCGTCGAACGCCTTCAAACGCTCGACGCGGCGCAATGGCCATGACAGCGTCCGGCGGCATTTCCCGTCCGCATCGGCTCCGATCCCCTGCGCCAGCGCGATGTTCCGGTTCCGGACGGTTCCGGACGGTTCCGCCATCGTGGATACGGTCTCCATGCCGGTCGCGCACCATGCCGTCATGACGCCGGTCCCGGATATGGTCCGGTCCGTCGGACGCCCGGCCGCGGCGGCGTCCCGGCGGACCGCGTCGGCGGCGGGCAGGAGCGTCACGATGGCGATGGCGGCCACCGCGATGAGCCGCATCCGGATCTCCCGGCGGCGTTCGGCGAGGCGTCGTCGTCTCCTGGCCATCACCGCGCGTCTGCGCCGTACGGCGCGTCGTGCTCCGTCATCCTGTCGCCATCGCCCGTCCATGTCGGCTCCTCATCATCGGCATCGTCATCCGGCCGATGCCGGATATCCGTCATCACCAACGATGACGCGGCGGACGGGTCCGGGTCCAGCCGTACGGGGAATGTGGATAGAGCCCCCGGAAATCTTCACAATCGCCCGCGGACCGTGGGTGCCGGATACGGGCGGCCGGGGAGGAGATGCAGGAGATGTCCGGAATACGCATGCCCGGAATACGAAAGAACCCCGCACGATGGCGAGGTCCGGGATGGAGCGGACAACGGGACTCGAACCCGCGGTCTCAACCTTGGCAAGGTTGCGCTTTACCAACTAAGCTATGTCCGCATAGAATCCCGCCGTGAGAAGCGGGATTCAGTGGGCGATGTAGGAATCGAACCTACGACCCCTTCGGTGTGAACGAAGTGCGCTAGCCGCTGCGCCAATCGCCCGAATCGCTTCGGTATTCAGTTATCAGGCCGAATCGCTTCGGCATGGTGGGCGATACAAGATTCGAACTTGTGACCCCTTCCGTGTCAGGGAAGTGCGCTACCTCTGCGCCAACCGCCCGGGCCTGCATCCAGCAGTCGACCGAATCGCTTCGGTTCGCTGAGAGGTGGGTACGAGAGTCGAACTCGTCTATACGGCTTTGCAGGCCGCTGCCTAACCGCTTGGCTAACCCACCGTAAGGTCGTCAACTCATCGGACCTTAGAGCGGACAACGGGACTCGAACCCGCGGTCTCAACCTTGGCAAGGTTGCGCTTTACCAACTAAGCTATGTCCGCATTTGGCCTTGGGGATTTCTCCCCGCCGAAGCACGAGTCACTACTATATCCATCCGCGGGCGAATTGCAAACACGGCGTGTCGCGGTTGCGCCGCACCCGCCTCCGGTTCGGCGTCGAGCACCGGAGAACGGCGGGATTCCGCCCCTGCACGCCCATGGCGAACAGCGGGCGAATACGCGTTCGGGCGGCATCGGCCACCGCTATTGTGGAAGGCATGAGCGAGGAACGGGATCCGCGGCAGAGCGTCATGCTCGCCGCCTTCGAAGGGTGGAACGACGCATGCCAGGCGGCGACCAACGTCATCCGGCATCTGCTGGGCCGCTACGAGGCGCGCGAGATACGCCACATCAGCTGCGACGGCTATTACGACTACCAGGTGTCCAGACCGATGCTGTGCCGGGTCACCGGACGGCCACGCATCATCTGGCCCCAGACCACGTTCTACGAGATCGCGCTCTCCCCCGACCGCCGCATCTACGCCCAGATCGCGCCGGAACCGAACTACCGTTGGCGCGAGTACTGCCGGCAGAGCCTGCATATCGCCGACGAGTTCGACGTCGACCGCATCGTCACGCTCGGCTCGATGTACGCCGACTGCCCCCACACCCGCCCCCTTCCGATCGACGTCTCCCACGACCTCGACGGATGCGGCAGCAGCTGCGACTGCGGTGCGAACGACGGCGAGGGCGGGTACAGCGGCCCCGTCGGCATCCCCACCGTATTGGACGACATGGCCCGGGAGCAGTCGTTCGACACCACGTCGATGTGGGTGTCCGTCCCCCAGTACACCGGCAACGACGATTGCGCGCCCGCCACGCTCGCCCTGCTGCGCCGCCTCGGCGAGGAGCTCGGCTGCGACCTCGACGAGGGCGATCTGCCGTCGCGGGCGGACGAGTGGAAGGCGAAGGCCTCGATGCTGCTCAGATGCAGCGACCAGCTGGCCGACTACGTGCACCATCTCGAACGGCAATGGGACCGTGCGGAGGCGGCGCGCGCGGCCGCCTCCGAGAACCCCGGTCAGGCGGAACGGCTCGTGAGGGAGACGGAGGATTTCCTCAGGAACCTGTGACCGGCGGCGTCCGACCGACAGGAACGCCGCCGTCCGACCCGCGTTCAGCCGCGTTCACCCCAGCAGGGAACGGCACATGGAGCGGTATTCGCCCACGTAGCCGCCGCCGAAAAACACGCAGTGGCCGGTGATCGGGTACAGACGCCACAGGGTCATACGCTCCTGCCAGCCGGCCTTGAGCGGATGGACGCCCTGATAGCCGTCGAGGATGTCACGCAGATAGGTCATGCCGAACAGTCCGAGCATGGCGAGGTCCTCCTCGCGGTGGCCGCCGTGCGCCGCCGGGTCGATGAGCACCGCCTCGCTGTAGCCGCGGTCGGCGGTCCACATCACGTTGCCGCTCCACAGGTCGCCGTGCACACGCGCCGGCTTGTCCGAGGCGGCGCGGCCGAGCAGGTCGGGCATCGCGTCGATGACCTGTTCGGTGAGCGCCATATCCGATTCGTCGAGTTCGCCGCGGCGGATGCCGAGCTCCACCATCGGGCGGAGACGGCCTTCCGCATAGTAGGAGACCGGATCGTCCCATTCGCCGGTGTCCATCGGCACCGGGTCCTGCAGCGGGCCGAAATAGCAGGTGCCGTCGTACCCGGCCGGCGCGGAGCCGAAATGCGGGGCGCCCGCGTCATGCATGCGCGCGAGCGCCGCGCCGAAGTCATGCGCCGCCTTGACGGTGGGCATCGCGGAATGGACCTTCTCGATGTCGAGATGGTCGTCGCCCCAGCCGATCACCTGCACGACGCGGGGCCCTCCCTGCGGCATCGCCTCGCCGAGCCATTCGAGGCCCCTCCCCTCGCATTCGAAGAACCCCTTCGGGGCGTATCCCCTGCTCTTGCGGTACGTATCCATGAATTCGCTCCTTCGTTGACGGACCCCTCGCGGCCCTAGTCCTCGCCCAATTGTGGCCTCATTGTGTGCATTGTGCAAGACATCATCCGCGATGCGCCATGCATGAGTGCGGTCTTAGACCCCTATGAGTACAGTGGTCTTCGCAATTGACGAACATCGCAATACCCGAGTTCTAGAGGTTAGAGGGGTTTATGAATTTCTTCCAAGCGATTTTCCTCGGTCTCGTCCAGGCGCTGACCGAATACCTGCCGGTGTCCTCCAGCGCGCATATCCGCATCATCGGCGACCTGATGATCGGCTCCGATCCGGGCGCCGCGTTCACGGCCATCATCCAGCTGGGCACCGAGCTCGCCGTGATCCTGTACTACCGCAAGGACATCATCCGCATCCTCGGCGCGTGGTTCGGCTCGCTGTTCGGCCGTGAGGGCAAGGACTGGAAGTCCCGTCTGGGCGCGAAGAACCCGGACACGCAGATGGGCTGGTTCATCATCATCGGCACGATGCCGATCCTCATCGCGGGCCTGCTGTTCAAGAACATGATCGAGACGACGCTGCGCAACCTGTGGATCACCGTCACCGTGCTCGCCGTGTTCGGCGTGCTGCTGTGGATCTTCGACAGCCGCGCCAAGCAGGTCAAGACGATGAACCAGATGACCGCCAAGGATGCGCTGATCTTCGGCGTCGGCCAGATGCTGGCGCTCATCCCGGGCGTCTCCCGCTCCGGCGGCACCATCACGTTCGGCCGCGCCATGGGCTACACCCGCGAGGCCGCCGTGCGCGTGAGCTTCCTCATGGCGATCCCCGCCGTGTTCGGCGCGGGCATCCTGGAGGCCGTCTCCGCGGTGAAGGACGTCAGCGCCTGCGAGGCCACGAAGGCCGCGGACGCCTGCGCCGCGATCGGCGGCGCCGCCTGGCCGGGCTGGGGCCCGACCATCGCGGCCACGATCGTCGCGTTCTTCGTCGGCTACATCGTGATCATCGGCTTCCTGAAGTTCGTGAGCACCTTCTCCTACAAGGCGTTCGCCATCTACCGCATCGGCTTGGCCGTGGTGGTGGCCATCCTGCTCATCGCCGGCGTCCTGCCGGCCATCGACCCGTCCGTGGCCGGCTGACCTCGCCTCCGCCGGTTCACGCGGCGGATGGCATGGCATTGACGAAGGCCCCGTTGCGTGGTTCATGGGAATGAACCACGCAACGGGGCCTTCGTCGTAGGGCACGGCCGGGACGGACTACCGGCGGCGGAACAGCCGCCGTAGCCGTCGAAGCGCTCTTCAGCCCAACGCGTCCTTCAATTTGCTGAAGAAGCCCTTCCTGCCGGACTGGCCGCCGGTGGAGGGCCGGGAGCTCTGCGCCACGTGGGTGGCGTCGCCGTCGTGCGAGGAGGCGAACCGCTCGATGAGGGAGCGCTCCTCGTCGTTGAGCTTGGTGGGAATCTCGACGGCGATATGCGCGATGAGATCGCCGCGCTCCCCCTGCTCGCGCATGCGGGTCACGCCGAGGCCCTTCAGCGTGACGGTGTCCTCGGGCTGGCAGCCAGCCGGGACGGTCACGGTCTGCTCGCCGTCGAACGTGTCGATGGTGAGCTCATGGCCGAGCACGGCCCAGCTCATCGGCACGCGCACCCAGCAGTGCAGGTCGTCGCCGTCGCGGGTGAACTGCTTGTTCGAACGGATGCGGATGTCCACATACAGGTCGCCGGCCGGGCCGCCGCCCTCGCCGACCTCGCCCTGTCCGGCGAGACGGATGCGCGAATCGTCGCCGATGCCGGCGGGCACCTTGACGCCCACGTTGCGGGTGACACGGACACGGCCGTGGCCCATGCACGAGGAGCACGGCTTGGAGATCACGTCGCCGTGGCCCTCGCAGCGCTCGCACGGCGCGGAGGTCATCATCTGGCCGAGCATCGTGCGCACGACCTTCTGGCGGTGGCCGCTGCCGTGGCAATCGGGGCAGGGGACCGGCTTCGAGCCGTCGGCGGACCCGGAGCCCGAACAGTCGGGGCACAGGCCGAACGTGGTGATGCGCACCTGCTCGGTGCCGCCGAACACGGCGGTCTTCAGGTCGATGGTCATGCTGGCGAGCGCGTCGCGGCCGGGCTGGGTGCGCGGGGTGGGCCCCTGCGAGCCGCCGCCGAACGCGCCGCCGAAGAACGTGCTGAACACGTCGCCCATGTCCCCCATGCCGCCGAAGCCGCCGGCGCCGAACCCCGCGGAGGAGTTCGGGTCGTTCGGATCGACGCCGGAGTCGTACATGCGGCGCTTGTCGGGGTCGCTCAGCACCTCGTAGGCGTTGTTGACCTCCTTGAACTTGTCCTCGAATTCGGGGCCGGCGATGTCGGGATGGTATTTGCGGCTCATCCGGCGGTACGCCTTCTTGATCTCGTCGTCGCTCGCGCCGCGCTCGACGCCCAGCACCTCGTAGTAGTCTGCCACGGTTCGTTCGTTCCTTTATGCCTGTATCTTGTGTTGCTAGCGGGTTATTGTGCCATAAGGAGGGGTCAGCGCGACCGGTCGCCGGCGGCCGGCGGAGCCCCCTGTCCGGCGTCCGGAGGCGGATCGGGACGCGAGGGTTCGCCGTTGGCGAGGAACGCGGTCAGGTACCTCGCGACGGCCCGCACGGCGGCGATGGTGTTCGCGTAGTCCATGTGGGTGGGGCCGATGGATCCGACGAAGGCGACCGGCTCGCCGCCGGGTCCGTGGACGGCGGCCGTCGGGCGCGGGACGCCGCCGTCCTCCGTCGTCCGCATCCCGCCGTCGCCGTCGGGGCCGGCCGCGTCCGTCGACGCGTCGTCGCCCGTCTCGGTCCTGCCGTAGCCGCTGGTGACGACGGCGGCGTGGAGCAGGCCCGGCGTGTGTGTTTCGGATCCGATGGCCACGCCGACGCCGTCGCCGCGCGACGTCTCCTCGCTCAACGCGCTCATCAGCCGCATCAGCACGACCTGTTCCTCCAAAGCGTCGAACAGGGGCGCGAGATCGGCCATGGTGCGCTGCTGGTGGGCGAGGCTGGATGCGCCGGACATGTACAGTTCGCTGCCGCGCTCGTCGTCGTGCATGACCGCGAACGCCTGCGCGAGCTGGCCGGCGAGCGCGGCGACGGTGTGAAAGCGTCGGTCGGCGCCGAGCGCGCGGATCCGCTGCGCCGCCTGCGCGAGCGACATCCCGCCGCATTCGGCGTTGACGGTGTCGGTGAACAGCCCGAGCAGTTCGGACGACGGCATGTCGGGCACGGCTATCGTGTGCTGCGCGACACGCCCGGTGTCGGTGATGACGACGGCGAGCAACGTAGCGGTCGCGACGGGCACCAGCTCCACGTGGCGCAGCGTGGAGCGCGCGAGCGACGGCGAGGCGACGACGGCCACCTGACCGGTGATGCGCGCGAGCAGCCGCGCGGCGCGCTGCAGTGTGTCCTGCAGGCTCGCCGAACCGGACAGGAAGCTGTCGATGCCGCGGCGCTGCGCGCCGGACAGTGGCACGACGGTGGCGAGACGGTCCACGAAATAGCGGTAGCCCTTCTCCGTGGGCACGCGCCCGGCCGACGTATGCGGCTGGATGAGGTAGCCCTCCTCCTCGAGCGCGGCCATATCGTTGCGCACGGTGGCGGAGCTGACCCCCAGATCGTGCTGTCTGGTGAGCGAGGCCGAACCGACCGGCTCCTGGGAGCGGATATAGTCCTCGACGACGGCGCGCAGGACCACCATGCGTCTCGTCTGCGGCATGCACGCCTCCTTCGTTACGTACCCGGCGGGCACATTTCATCCATCATTCATGTCGTGTTCCACGGCGCTTCATGCGGTGGCCGAGGGCACGGCGCGACACGCGCATGCGGGGCCTCGGCGGGCCCTCCGATCGCCTCGGGAGGCGACGGGAACGGCTCTCCGCACGCATCATCGCGGTATTCCATTGTATTAGCACTCCCCCGTTTCGACTGCTAATCCGTTCGTCGCCAGCGTAGCGACACATATTGTGAACGCTAACAGAACAGAAGTTACCAAAACACGCCAAAATCACAACGCTACGTCGCGAAATGAAGGTAGCATGGGTAACGCAATGTGAGGGCGACAGCGCCCGGCACAAGCCGGATACGCGGCCCGACCAAGCGGAAGGAAAGACATCCATGACCGAATTCAAGGAGACCGAGCTGGACGAGCGCGCCATCAAGATGGCCAAGGTCCTGTCGGCCGACGCGGTTGAGAACGCCGGTTCCGGCCACCCCGGTTCCCCCGTTTCCCTGGCGCCCGTCGCCTACACCCTGTACCAGCACTTCATCAAGCATGATCCGAACGATCCCAACTGGGAGGGTCGCGACCGCTTCATTCTTTCCGGCGGCCACGCCTCCCTCACCCAGTACGTCCAGCTGTACTTCTCCGGCTACGGCGTGACCCTGGACGACCTCAAGCACTTCCGCGGCGGCGCCGACACCCGCACCCCGGGCCACCCCGAGTACGGCCTGACCCCGGGCATCGAGATGACCACCGGCCCGCTGGGCCAGGGCTTCGCCTCCGCCATCGGCTTCGCGTACGGCGAGCGCTTCCAGCGCGGCCTGCTCGACCCGAACACCCCGAAGGAAGAGTCCCCGTTCTACCACAAGATCTGGGCCATCTGCGGCGAAGGCGACATCGAGGAGGGCATCTCCGGCGAGGCCGCCGCCCTGGCCGCCAACCAGAAGCTCGGCAACCTGACCGTGATCTTCGACGCCAACCGCATCCAGATCGAGGGCGACACCAACCTGGTGCTCGCCGAGGACGTGCTCAAGCGCTTCCAGTCCTACGGCTGGTACACCGACGAGTTCAGCTTCATCCAGCCCGACGGCTCCTACAAGGAGGACGTCGAGGGCCTGGCCGACGTCATCGCCAAGGCCGAGGCCGCCGCCCCGGACCAGCCGAAGCTCATCAAGGTCCACTCCCTGATCGCCTGGCCGACCCCGGGCAAGACCAACGATCCGTCCTCCCACGGCTCCAAGCTGGGCGCCGAGGCCGTCGCCGGCCTCAAGAAGCTGCTCGGCTACGATCCGGAGGAGAGCTTCCACGTCGACGAGGAGGCCCTCGCCCACGCCCGCAAGGTCGCCGAGCGCGGTCTCGAGGCCCACAAGGAGTGGGACGAGAAGTTCGACGCCTGGCGCAAGGCCAACCCGGACAAGGCCGCCCTGTACGACCGTCTGAAGGCCGGCGAGCTGCCGGAGGGCTTCGACAAGGCCATCGACGACCTCGAGGCCACCTTCGAGGTCGGTAAGTCCGTCGCCACCCGTGGCGCCTCGGGCTCCGTCCTCAACGCCATCGCGGCCGTCATGCCGGAACTGTGGGGCGGCTCCGCCGACCTCGGCGGCTCCAACAAGACCGACCTCAAGGGCGCCGCCACCTTCGCGCCCGAGGAGTGCGCCACCAAGCAGTGGCCGGTCTGCAACGAGTTCGGCCGCCAGCTGCACTTCGGCGTGCGCGAGTTCGCCATGGGCTGCATCACCAACGGCATCCTGCTCGGCTCCCACACCCGTCCGTTCGGCGGCACGTTCTTCATGTTCTCCGACTACGAGCGCTCCGCCGTCCGCCTGGCCGCGCTGATGGAGATCCCGAACCTGTACGTCTGGACGCACGATTCCGTCGCCGTCGGCGAGGATGGCCCGACCCACCAGCCGATCGAGCACCTGGCCTCCTTCCGCGCCATGCCGCAGCTCGAGGTCGTCCGCCCGGCCGACGCCTTCGAGACCGCCGAGGCCTACCGCTACTTCTTCGAGAAGAAGAACACGCTGCCGACCGCCATGGTGCTGTCCCGCCAGGGTCTGCCGGTGCTCGCCGAGACCGCCGCCAAGGCCAAGGACGGCGTGCGCAAGGGCGCCTACGTCCTGGTCGACACCGAGGGCACCCCGGACGTCATCCTGCTGGCCACCGGTTCCGAGGTCCAGCTGGCCGTCTCCGCCGCCAAGACCCTGGCCGGCGAGGGCGTCAAGGCCCGCGTGGTCTCCGTCCCGTCGCTCGAGTGGTTCGAGGAGCAGGACGCCGAGTACAAGGAGGCCGTGCTGCCGGCCGCCGTCAAGGCCCGCGTCTCCGTCGAGGCCGGCGTGGCGATGCCGTGGTACAAGTACCTCGGCTCCTACGGCAAGCCCGTCTCCATCGAGCAGTTCGGCCTGCAGGGCTCCGGCTCGCAGAACCTCATCGACCTCGGCATCACCGCCGAGCACGTGGTCGAGGCCGCCAAGGCCTCCATCGCGGAAGTCGAAGCCGCCAAGTGATCCGGCGGGTGCCGCCGCCCACGAACGACGTGGGCGGCGGCACCCCTCCCCCAATCAGATTCAAGATTTGTTCCATGCGAAAGCGGCATGGAATGTTAGGAAGGAACACAATGACTGAAGCAACTCAGCGTACGTCCGACAACGGCGTCTCCATCTGGCTGGACGACCTGTCCCGCTCCCGCATCGAGTCCGGCTCCCTGCAGGACCTCATCGCCAACAAGAACGTCGTCGGCGTGACCACCAACCCGTCCATCTTCCAGAAGGCCCTGAGCCAGGTCGGCCCGTACGACGCGCAGCTCAAGGAGCTCGGCAAGGTCGACGTCGAGACCGCCGTGCGCGAGCTCACCACCACCGACGTGCGCAACGCCACCGACATCTTCCGTGAGATCGCCGAGAAGACCGACTTCGTCGACGGCCGCGTGTCCATCGAGGTCGACCCGCGTCTGGCCCACGAGACCGAAGCCACCGAGAAGCAGGCCGTCGAGCTGTGGGAGAAGGTCAACCGTCCGAACGCGATGATCAAGATCCCGGCTACCCTCGAGGGCCTGCCGGCCATCACCGCCACCCTGGCCAAGGGCATCTCCGTCAACGTCACCCTGATCTTCTCGCTCGAGCGCTACGAGCAGGTCATCGACGCCTACATCGAGGGCATCGCCCAGGCCGCCGCCAACGGCCACGACCTCAAGCACATCGGCTCCGTCGCCTCCTTCTTCGTCTCCCGCGTGGACACCGCGGTCGACAAGCTGCTGGAAGCCAACGGCTCCGATGAGGCCAAGGCCCTCGAGGGCAAGGCCGCCGTCGCCAACGCGCGCCTCGCCTACGAGCTGTTCGAGAAGAAGTTCGCCTCCGATCCGCGCTGGGCCGAGCTGGCCGCCAAGGGCGCCAAGGTCCAGCGTCCGCTCTGGGCCTCCACCGGCACCAAGAACCCGGCCTACTCCGACTGCAAGTACGTCGATGAGCTCGTCGCGAAGCACATCGTCAACACCATGCCGGAGAAGACCCTGAACGCGCTGGCCGACCACGGCAACGGCGCCCCGTCCATCGAGGGCACCTACGAGGAGTCCCACGCCATCATCAACAAGCTGGCCGAGCTGGGCATCAACCTCAAGGACGTCACCGACAAGCTCGAGGCCGATGGCGTCGCCGCCTTCATCAAGTCCTGGGATTCGGTCCTCGCCGACGTGCAGTCCGGCATCGACCGCGTCAACGGCTGAGACAGGCGCATCATGCGGACGCCCACGCGTCCACATAACGGCTGAATAGCTGGAACCACAAGGCTCCCGACCGCATGGCCGGGAGCCTTTGCGTATATGGTGGGCACTCGGAAGACGCGTCGGGCGCACCCTATGGAAACAGCCCGCCCGACGCCGCACGATACGACACGACACGACGTCCGGAGACGGACCGACCGGAGCGAAGGAGGCCCACCCTCATGCATCTGACCGCAAGGCAACGTCTGGTGATGACGTTCACGTTCTTCTCGATGTTCTTCGGGGCGGGCAACCTCATCTTCCCGCCGTTCGTCGGCGCGCAGGCGGGATCCGCCATCGTGCCGGCCGGCGTCGGATTCATCGTCTCCGCGGTCGGCCTGCCGATCCTCGGCGTCATCGCCGTTACCTTCGCCGGCGGCTTCGACGCGCTCGCCTCGCGCGTCTCCCCCGGGTTCTCCCTCTTCCTCGGACTTGCGATCATCCTCACCATCGGCCCGTGCTTCGCGATCCCGCGCACCGCAACCACCTCGTTCGAGATGATGGTGGCACCGTTCGCGTCCGGCTCCTCCAAATGGATGGCGCAGCTCGCCTATTCGTTCGTGTTCTTCGCGCTGGCGTTCCTCTTCGCCCAGCACCCCGAACGCCTGTCCAAGGTGCTGGGACGCTTCATGGGCCCGCTGCTGCTCGCGCTCATCGTCATCCTGTTCGTCGCCTGTCTCGTCCACGGCGGCATGGCGCCGCATCCGAGCGGCGACTACGCGACGAACCAGATGGCCCGAGGCTTCCTCGACGGCTACCAGACGATGGATCTGCTCGCCGCCCTGTACTTCGGCATCGTCATCTCGGCGAACATCCGCGCCCAGAGCGTCGACGACGAGAACGAGGTACGCCGCGAGACCGCGTTCGCCGGCCTCGGCACCGGCGTGCTGCTCGTGCTCATCTACGGCGCGCTGAGCTACGTGGGCGTCGTGTCGGGCGGCATCACGGCAATCGACTCCGCGACGGACACGGGCGCGACGGTGCTCACCAACCTCACCTCCTCTGTGTTCGGCGCGGCCGGAACCGCGTTCCTCGGCGTCGTGTTCGTCATCGCCTGTCTCAACGTATGCACCGGCCTGATCTGCACGTGCGCCACCTACTTCCACACGCGGTTCCGCTCCGTCGCGGGGCATGGCGTGAGCTACCGCGCATGGCAGGTGGTCTTCACCGTGTTCAGCTTCGTCGTGTCGAACGCGGGTCTGAGCGCGATCATCAAGGTCTCCGTGCCGGTGCTGTCCGCCCTCTACCCGCTCGCCATCGTGCTCGTGCTGCTCGCGCTGACGCATCGCGTGCTCGGCGCGCGCTTCCCGCGCGTCTACCAGTGGATGATCCTGCTGGTCGCCATCCCCTCCGTCGCCACATGCGTCGCCTCGCTCGCCGTCGTCTTCGGCGGGTCGCTGCCGTGGCTGGACGCCACGCTCCGGCTCCTCCCGTTGCAGGAGCAGCAGCTCGGCTGGCTCGTCCCCGCGGCCGTGGGCATGGCGGTGGGCGTCGTGGATTCGCTGGCCCGGAGGAGGGCCGCCGGCCGTTCGTGACGCATCCCCCCATGGCGACTACTATGAGGGTGAGTCAACGAATCCCCGATGATGAACAGGAGCGTTTCATGGGTGAAGTGGTCACCGACAAGGACAGGGAATACGAGGCCGAGGAGCGTGCGAGCGCGCCGGGCGCCGACCAGGCGATGGCCGACCGTGTGAACAACCGTTCGCTGCGTCCGCGTTCCGAGGCGTTCAAGGAGTTCATGCGCTCCGGATGGGCGGACGACGAACCCGACATCGAGCCGCTCGAATCCTCGAAGTTCACGCCCGCGCGTCTGAAGGCCCTGGGCGCGGCGTTCCCCGGCGAGCGTCTGGTGATCCCGGCCGGACAGCCCAAGGTGCGCAACAACGACTGCGACTACATGTTCCGTCCGGACACGGCGTTCGCCTACTACACGGGTCTCGGCGTGGACTACGAGGCGGGCGCGGTGCTCATGCTCAACCCCGTCGACCCGGATTCGCCCGAGGCGAAGGCCGGCGAGACGCATGTGCCGGAGCTGTTCGTCGCCCCGCGCGCCGACAACTCCACCACCGACTTCTTCATGAACGCGCATTACGGCGAATACTGGGTGGGTCCGCGCGCCGGCCTCAAGGAGATGACGGCGATGACCGGCATCGAGACCCATGACATCGCCCAGCTGGCCGACGCCCTGTCCAAGGACGTCGGCGGCGAGGCGGGCGCGGTGCGCGTGCGCGTCATGCGCGAGACCGACCCGCGGATCACCGCCCTCGTCGAATCCGTGCGCGAGGCGAACGGCGCGGCCGACCCGGACCGCAACGCCGCGGCGGACGACAAGCTGCACGAGTTCACGTCCGAGGCGCGCATGGTCAAGGACGCGTACGAGATCGGCGAGATGCGCAAGGCGGTGGCGGCCACGAAGGCCGGCTTCGACCGCCTGCTCTCCTCCCTGCCGAAGGCGCTCGACAAGCCGCGTTCGGAACGCATCCTCGAGGGCGCGTTCAACGCGGTGTCGCGCGAATTGGGCAACACGGTCGGCTACGATTCGATCGTCGCCTCCGGCCCGCACGCCCCGATCCTGCATTGGATGCGCAACACGGGCGTCGTGAAGAGCGGCGACATGTTGCTCGTCGACGCCGGTGTCGAGGTCGATTCGCTGTACACGGCGGACATCACCCGCACCTTCCCGACGAACGGCAGGTTCACCGATCTGCAGAAGCGCCTCTACCAGGCCGTGCTGGATTCCCAGCAGGCCGGTTTCGAGGCGGCGAAGCCGGGTGCCACGTATTCGGACATCCACCACGCCTGCATGCGCGTGATCGCCGAGCGTCTGCACGAGTGGGGCCTGCTGCCGGTGGACGTGGAGGAATCCCTCTCCCCCGAGGGCCAGCAGCATCGCCGTTGGCTCGCCTGCGGCGTGGCGCACCATCTGGGCCTCGACGTGCACGACTGCGCGCAGGCGCGTTTCGAGTCCTATCAGGGCGCGCCGATCCGTCCGGGCATGATCTTCACCATCGAGCCGGGCCTGTACTTCCGCGAGGACGATCTGCTCATCCCGCCGGAGTACCGCGGCATCGGCATCCGCATCGAGGACGACGTGCTCATGACCGAGGACGGTCCCGAATGGATCTCCGCCGGCATCCCGAAGCGAATCGACGACGTCGAGGCATGGATGCGCGAGCGCGCCGAGGCCGCCGGGAAGGACCTCGCATGACCACGCCGCAGTTCATCCTCGACCTGAGAAAGAAGATCGGCCACGATCCGCTGTGGCTGATCGGCGTGACCGGTTGCGTGCTCGACGACCGGGGCCGCGTGCTGCTCGGCCGCCGTTCGGACATGGGCGAGTGGGCGATGGTGTACGGCATCAACGAGCCGGGCGAGCAACCGGCAGACACGGTGGTGCGCGAGATCAAGGAGGAGACGGGCGTGGACGCGGTCGTCACCGATCTGGTGGCGGTCACCTCGGACACACGCGTCATCACCTATGCGAACGGCGACAACGCGCAGTACATGGACCATTCGTTCCTGTGCTCGCTGAAGCCGGGAGGCAACGCCGAACCGTTCGTCGGCGACGACGAAAGCCTCTCCGTCGGCTGGTTCGCCCTCGACGAGCTGCCCGAGCCGCTGGCGAGGAGCACGGTGGAACGGCTGAAGCTGTTCCGCACGTATCTGGAGAACAAGGCGAAGGGCGACGCGCACGCCCTGTTCCTGTTCGACGGCGAACGCCGATGAACCGCGCGGCGCGGGAGCGCGTCTTCAGGCTGTTGTATCCGACGGCGACGCTCTCCCGCGCCGCGCTGGGCCGGCTCGCCGGACTGTCGCGCGCCACCGTGTCCGACGTGGTCAACGGCATGATCGACGAAGGCCTCATCCGGCGTACCGGACGGGAAGCAGGATCCGACGGGAGCGGCAGGCGCGCCGCGCTGCTCGGCATCGACACGACGCGGCTATACGCGATCGGCGTCACCGTACCGTCACGGAGGTCGCGGAAGCCCTCCATCGACGGCGCGCTCACCGATCTGAGAGGCGTTCCCCGGAACCATATGGGCGTCGCCCGTCCCACGGGCCCCGGCGACAGGGGGATCGTCGACGCCGTCGCACGGCTCGTGGACCGTCTCCGCAACGACGCGGACGGCATCCCGGTCATCGGCGTCGGCGTCGCCGTGCCCGGAACAGACGACGAGGACGACGGGACGGTCTCCGGACTCGAGGCACGGCTCAGGAGCCGGATCGAGGCGGAATCCGGCATCCCCGTGACCGTGGTCGCCGGCACGGTCGCTTCCGGCACAGCCGAACGCTTCCTCGACGACGTCGGCCCGAATCTCATGCTCGTGAGATTGGACGACGGCGTCGACGCGGCGACGTTCATCGACGGCGTTCCCGTCGACGGCGTTCCCGTCGGCGGCGGATACGGGTCGGGCGTCCGCATCGGCCGCATCTCCCTCGATCCCGATCACGGGCTTCCCTGCCCCTGCGGCGGGCGCGGATGCCTGGAGACGATTCTCGGCGCGCCGGCGCTCAGGGAGCGTCTGGACGGAGCGGATGATTCCGGCCGGGACGCGATCCTGCGCGACGCCGGTTCGCGCCTCGGCTCCGCCATCGCCCTGACGGCGGGGCTGCTCGCCCTCGACGACGTGCGCGTGCTCGGCCCCGACGATGTCGTCGGCGACGGATTCCTCGATGCGGCGCAGCAACGTCTGGACGCGATGACCTCCTCCCTGCCATGCGTGCGTACGCGTATCCGGCGATGCCGGTACGGGGCCGACGGGGTCCTGCGCGGTGCGGCCATCGCCGCGGTGCTGCGACGTCTCGCACCGTCATCGCGGTGAGTTTCCCGATGTAATAGCACTTTTCGCCGCGCGACACGCAAACGTTTTCGCAACACGCCGAACAAATCTTAATTGCGTTCATGTATTAACCGCGTTAATATGTCCACGAAGTTCAGATTCAACGGCGAGCGGACAGCCACTCAATCGCGCAAGGAGGTGTCGAGATGAATAGCAGTACCCAAGCGAACACCACGGCATCCCAGGCGACGGTGGCGGAATCCAACCGTTCCCGCGTACTCCAGCACCTGTATCACAACGGCGTCAGCTCCAGGGCGCAGATCGCCAAGGCGTTGGGCCTCACCCCCGCCGCCATCACCAAGATCACCGCGCAGCTCATCGAAGCCGGCGCGATCGAGGAGACCGGCGACATGGAGGGCGCGAAGAACCGTCGTTCCATCGGACTGACGCTTGACACCGAACGGTTCCACATCATCGGCGTCAAGTTCGCACGCTCGCTCGTGCAGGTCGGCGTGTTCGACCTGTGCGGCAACGCACTCGGCCTGGAGGATCTGCCGCCGGTCACTAACGAGACCATCGGCGAGGCCGTCAGGCTCATGCACGTCCGCATCGAGTCCCTGCTCGACGCGGATCCGTCCATCATCGCCATCGCCATGGCCGTCCCCGGCCCGTACATGCGCGACGAAGGCCGCACGGCCGTCGTCTCCTCCATGCTCGGATGGCGCGACGTCAACTTCATCGAGGAATTCGGCCACGCCTTCCGCGTGCCGGTGTTCATCGAGCAGGACGCCCGCGCCGGCGCGCTCGCCCACTACCTGTTCGATCCCGAATCGCACGGGGAGGACGACATCTCCTACTTCCTCGTCGGCGAGGGTGTGGGACTCGGCGTCATCGAGAACGAGCGCATCATCAACGGCGCCCTCGGCGCCGCCACCGAGATCGGCCACGTCTCCATCGACATCGACGGCAGGCCGTGCGACTGCGGCAACCGCGGATGCCTCGAACGCTATTGCTCCACCCCCGCCATCCGCGAGATGCTCATCGAGGAGGGCGGTCCCGTGCCGCACGCCGAGCTGATGAGCAACACGGAGGCGACCCGCGCCCTGTTCTCGCTCGCCAGGGAAGGCGTCGACAAGGCCGTCGAGATGGTACGCCGCATCGGCCGCTATATCGGCTATGGATGCGTCAACATCTTCAACACGTTCAATCCCCGGCTCATCATCATCGGCGACATCGTCTCGGAAGCGGGACGCCTGCTGCTCGACGAGGTGATCGCCACGGTGCGCAGCCGCTCGATCCCGGAGATCTGCGACTCCACCGAAATCAGACTGTCCACCATGCCCACCGACGCGACCGTCTGCGGTGCCGCGGCGGTGGCGGCCACCCAGTTCCTCGACCATCCTTCGATGTTCTTCGACCTGAGCTGACCGCGAAACCCAAGATTTCCATACGGAAAACCAATAGAAGGAAAGGAACCATCATGTCCAAGCCCATCGTTCTCTCCCTCGGCGAGCTCCTGTGGGATATGCTGCCCTCCGGCAAGCGCGCCGGCGGCGCCCCGGTGAACTTCGCCTACCATTCGATGATGAACGGCGCGGACGGCTACTCCGTCTCCGCCGTCGGCGAGGACGAGCTCGGCGACGAGCTGCTCGCGGAGACCGCCAAGGCCGGCATCCACGCCGTCATCCAGCGCAACGCCTGGCCGACCTCCACCGTCGAGGTCGAGCTCAAGAACGGCATCCCGGAGTACACGATTGTCAAGGGCGTCGCCTGGGACCACATCCTGTACACCCGCCAGCTCATCGACGTCGTCAAGCAGGCCGACGCCGTGTGCTACGGCACCTTGGCACTGCGCTCCCCCGAGTCCCACGCGACCATCACCGAGCTGCTCAAGCACACCAAGCCGGGCGCGATGAAGTTCTTCGACATCAACCTGCGCGGCGACCACTACTCCAAGGAGCTCATCGAGGAGCTGCTCGGCGTCGCCACCGTCTTCAAGATCAACGACGAGGAGCTGCTGCTCCTGCGCGACATGTTCGACATCCGCGGCACCTCCGGCGAGGACGCCTGCCGCTGGTTCCTCGAGCAGTACGATCTCGACTACGTGATCCTGACCGCCGGCTCCGCCTACTCCACGATCATCTCCAAGAACGGCGAGATCTCCACCGTCGACACCCCGCGCGTCGAGGTCGTCGACACGGTCGGTGCGGGCGACTCCTTCTCCGGCACCTTCACCGCGCGCATCCTGCTCGGCGACACGCTCTCCGAGGCGCACCGCAAGGCCGTCAACACCGCCGCCTTCGTGTGCACCCAGAACGGCGCCTGGCCGGAGTACCCGGCCCAGATGACCGACTACCTGGCCGAGGCCGGCAAGTAAGCCGCGCCACGACCCGCGGGAACGGTCCGCGCACGACGGGTTCCACCCGATCGGCGGATCGTTCCGACACCACCTTTCCTGGCATAGAGCCCGATATCCGGCGACGTCCGTGCGACAATGACCGCCGCCCGCCCGTCGTCGGGTATCGGGCCCACCGCTGACGCCAGGCAGCCATAACTGAATATCGAATATCGACAATTTCGTCAGTCTCATTACAGGAAAAAGGGAATTATTACAATGAGCAACGAAACCGCCAAGACCGGCAACGCCGGATTCGCGAAGATCCTTCCGGTGATGTTCGCCTTCTTCGTCATGGGCTTCGTCGACCTCGTCGGCACCGCGACGAACTACGTCAAGGGCGAGTTCAACCTCGCCGACGGCACCGCGAACCTGTTCACCACGATGGTGTTCTTCTGGTTCCTCATCTTCTCCGTGCCGACCGGCATGCTGATGAACAAGATCGGCCGCCGCAAGACCGTGCTGTGGTCCATCCTCGTCACCCTCGTGGCCATGGCCCTGCCGATCATCGCCTACGTCGCCCTGTCCGGCACGCCGCGCCTCGTCCTGATCGTCATCTCCTTCGCCTTCCTCGGCATCGGCAACACCCTCATGCAGGTGTCCCTCAACCCACTGCTGACCGTGTTCGTCAAGGGTGACAAGCTCGCCTCCACGCTGACCACCGGCCAGTTCGTCAAGGCCTTCGCCTCCCTGTTCGCCCCGTACATCGCCATCTGGGGCGCCACCAAGCTGAACATGTGGTGGATCCTCTTCGTGATCTACTTCGTCGTCGGCATCGTCGGCTACATCCTCCTCGCCTTCGACAAGATCGACGAGCCCGCCCCGGACGCCGGCACCACCACCATCGGCCGCTGCTTCAAGCTCCTGTTCTCCGACGGCATCGTGTTCCTGTGCTTCCTCGGCATCGTCGCCCACGTGGGTGTGGACGTCGGCATCAACGCCCAGGCCCCGCGTATCCTGACCGAGCACACCGGCGACACCTACACCGCCATCGCCGCCACCGCCACCATGGTCTACTTCATCGCCCGTATGATCGGCTGCTTCACCGGCGGCATCGTGCTCCAGAAGATCAGCAACAAGGTCGGCCTGCGCATCTGCGGCGTCATCATGACCGCCTCCGCCGTGTGCTTCGCGGTCTTCGCCCTCGTGCAGGACAACCCGCCGGTGTGGCTGTTCTGGGTCGCCGTCGCCCTCGTCGGCTTCGGCAACTCGAACGTGTTCTCCCTGTTCCTCTCCCACGCGCTCATGTACCGTCCGGACCGTCAGAACGAGATCTCCGGCCTCATGCTCATGGGTCTGATCGGCGGCGCGATCTTCCCGCCGATCATGGGCGTCGCGGCCGACGCGGCCGGCCAGTTCGGTGGCATCCTCGTGATGGCCGTCGGCTGCCTGTACGTGCTGGTCATGGGCTTCGCCTACAAGGTGCTCGAAGGCAAGAAGGCCGAGGCCTGATTCCTTCCCTGACGTGAACGGTCCGAGACCGCGCGTCTGAACCGCAAGGGGGTGGGTCTTTCCCGGAAATGATTTCCGGGAAAGACCCACCCCCTTGTTCGTGTGCTCCTCCACGGCGCGGAAACCGTCGCGGTCGCGGATCTCATCTCTGCACGCGCAGCGTCGCCAGCTGGAACGGCCCGAACGCGAGCGGCGCACCGCCGCGGCCCGCCGTCACCTCGCCGTCGAGCGCACGTGGCAGGTCGGGCGCGGGCGGCTCCCCTTCCGTCAGATCGGTCTCCGCGACCACGCATCCGTCAAGCTCCGGGTCGAGGCGCAACGTCGCCCGAGCCCGGCCTCCCGCCGCCTCGTACAGGCGCAGGACGATGTCGCCGGAACCGTCGTCGGCGGGTTTCACCCAGTCGAGCACGACGACTCCCCACACGTCGTCGAGCACGGCGAGCGGCGGGACGACTTCCACGCCGTCGATGTCCGGCGTGTTGAGCCGCGCGGCCTCGGTGAGCGTCGCCGGCATGTCGGCGGCGGCGAGCACCGACCAGTCGAACGTGTGCCGTCCCATGTCGGTGTCCGGGTCAGGGTAGCGCGGCGCGGACAGCAGCGATGGCCGGATCATCACGCCGCCCGCACTCCCCCGCACCGGGTCACGGCGGATCGACGACACGTCGGCACCGTAGGTGGAGCCGTTCACAACGGCGACCGCATAGCCTCCATCGGATTCGGCGACGCGCACGAACCGGTGCGTGCAGCTCTCGTATGCGGGGTTCTCCCCGATCGGACCGGCCGTGACCGGCCGTTCCACGAATCCGTACGGACATTCGAACCGCGCACGGTCGGCGTGCACGGCCACGGGGACGTCGACCTTGAGCATGCGTTCCGGCGCATGCCAGTCCACGTCGGCATGGAAGTCGAGTGCACGCGCACCGGGGCGTAGCGTGACGCGCGTGCGTATCCGCACGCCGTCCGCCGCGGTCTCGGCGACGGCCTCCGCCGCGCCGTCTCCGGTTGCGGCGACGCCGATGAGCGCGCCGTCCGCGAGCGGCGTCACGGTGTCGAACGCGTCCCGTTCCAGCTCCCATGCGTCCCATTGCGACGGCTCGTCGCGCAGCAGCTCGTAGCGGCCGAGGGCCGTTCCCTCGGGCACGATCTCGCGATCCGCGGCGAGGTCGATCAGGGAGTCCACGGTGCCGTCCACGGCGATGTGCGCGCGGAGGAGTCCGTTGTCGAGCGTCGTGCCGTCGGCGTCGCGGATGATGTGGACGGCGCGGACGCTGCGCCCGTCGCCGTCGTGCGAATCCTTCCGACCATCCCCATTCCCATCTCCATCCCCGTCCGCGGCCGATGGGCTGTCGCCGCCGTCGCCGTGCGCGGCGAGCAGGTGCGTGGTCTCCGTCGCGATCGCCCGCAGTCGTGCGATGTCGCGCGCATAGGTCTCCCGCGCCTCGCGGTGGACGCGGGCGATGCCGGTGCCGGGCAGGATGTCGTGGAACTGGTCGGAGAGGAGCCGCTTCCAGATGCGGTCTAGCTCGTCGCGCGGCGGCGTGTGGCCGGGGACGCGTACGAGCGCGGTCGCGGCGAGACGGTCGACGACGCGCAGCAGGGATTCCTCCTCGCGGCAGCGTCGTTTCATCTCCTGCTGGGCCGTGGTCGTGCCGCGATGGAGTTCGAGGTACAGTTCGCCGCGGTGCACGGGCGCGTCGTGTGCATCGTGTGCATCGCCGACGATGTCGCGCCGCAATGCGGCGAACAGCCGGTCGGGCGTGCCGAAGCCGACCCGAGGCGCGCCTTCGAGGTCGTGCGCGCGGCGGATCCGCGCGGTCATCTCGCGGGTGGGCCCTCCTCCCCCGTCGCCGTGCCCGTAGAGGATGATCGCGTCGCCGACGAGGTCCTTGTCGGCGAGGTCGCGTTGCGAGCGCATGAGCTCGTTCATCTCCATCGTGGAACCGTAGGTGGCGGATGGCGGCATGTGCGCGAGGATGCGCGTGCCGTCGATGCCCTCCCATAGGAAGGCGTGGTGGCGCGGCCGGTCCGTGTCGTTCCAGGAGAGCTTGCCGGTGAGGAACCAGTCGAAGCCTGCGCGGCGGGCGATCTGCGGCAGGCCGGCGGCGAAGCCGAACGAGTCGGGCAGCCAGACGCCGTGCGGACGTACGCCGAGATGTTCGCGGAAGTAGGCGAGTCCGGTGGTGAACTGGCGTACCAGCGATTCGCCGGCGGGCATCATCGCGTCGGATTCGACCCACATGCCGCCCACGGGGACGAAGCGGCCCTCGTCGATGCGCCGGCGCATCCGGGCGAACAGGTCGGGGTGGTCGTGTTCGAGCCACGCGTAATGCCGGGCGGAGCTCATGACGAACGTCATGTCGGGATCCTCGTCCATGAGGGCGAGCACGTTGGCGACGGTGCGCGCCACCTTGCGCCGGGTTTCGCGCATCGGCCACAGCCATGCGGTGTCGATGTGCGCGTGGCCGACGGCGACGTGCCGCACGGCGCTCGGCGCGGCGGGCGACGCGAGCACGCCGGCGAGTTCCCCGCGCGCCTGCGGGACGCTTGCCGCGCGGTCGCGTTCGTCGTAGGCGTCCAGCGCGCGGCGGAGCGCCCCGGCGAGCCGCCATCGGCGCGGATCGTCGGCGGCGAGTTCGCGGATGAGGCCGGATACGGTCTCGAGATCCATCATCAGGGCGTGCAGGTCCCGGTCGAACAGGGTGACGTCCACGCGGTTCAGCGCATACGGCAGGTCGCGCACGCCGGTCGGGTCGCCGCCGAGCGAGGTGGGCGCGTATCCGCCCGCCTCGCTCAGGTCGGGGTTGCACGCGGCTTCCAGGTAGAGCGTGAACCGGCCGTCGGCGTCGAGTCCGGCGATGTCCGTGCCGTCGGCGCGGACGAGCGGCACCCATCGGTTGCGCGGGTTGACGGCTTTGACCGCCGTGCCGTCGGCGCGGTAGACGAGTCCCTCCGCCTGGAACCCCGGCCAGTCGGGACGGTTCCAGCCGAGGTCGGCGACGAGTTCGACGTCATGGCCGCGTGCGGCTTCGCGGTCGACGTGGCCGGATATCTCGAACCATGTGGTCCCCCAAGTCGTCCCCCACGGCCCGGGCACGGCGAACGGGCGGAATCCAGCCGTTCCCGCGCGGGCGCGCGCGAGGAACGCGTCGGCGGGTTCCGGTTCCCCGGGGTTGGCGGCGGCGCGCACGTCGCATGGGGCGAGCGTGGCGTGGACGTATGGCGCGATGCGTTGCGCGACGACGCGGTCGCAACGCGCAAGCTGGTGTTCGATATCGAGCGGCATCGTCCTCCACGATACCAGCGCCGCACGCGCCTTATCGGGGACGTTCCGGCGGCACGGCTCGAAGGCCCGCCGGGGCGTGAGGGGAAAGACGGGAAGGGCCCCGGCTCCACCCATGGGGATGGAACCGGGGCCCTTGCGCCGCGGCGGAAGACCGCGTCCGTTCCCGGCGGAATCAGGCGATGGCGGCGTCGGCCTCGGCGCGACGCTCGGCGAGGGCGGCGCGGATGGCCGGCTCGTTCTTCTCGAAGCGGCGGTAGAGCAGCATGATCGCGATGACGACCGCGTAGACGATGACCGGCAGCCAGATGAAGCAGAACTGGATGGCGCCGAGGGCCTCGGCGGTCTGCTTGGCGTTGGCGACGTAGCCGGCGGCGGCCATGATCTTGGAGGGGATCAGGTTGCCGAGGCCGGAGCCGAACTGGATGCAGAAGGAGGCGCCGACGGCGGACAGCAGGCCGGCCGCGCGGATGCCCTTCTTGTATTCGCCGTAGTCGACGGTGTCGGCGAGCATGGCGAACGGCATGGCGAGCGCCATGGCGGCACCGAGGATGGAGATGGCCCAGAACACGACGAACAGGGCGAAGCTGTGGGAGGCGGTGAGCAGCAGGAGCTGGCCGACGATGGCCATGACCATGCCGAGAATCATGGTGTCGGTCTTGCCGGCCTTGCCGAGCTTCTTGGAGATGTTCGGGATGAGGAACGTGGTGATGAGGCCGAGGATCTGCATGCCGTTGAGGACGGTGGCGAGGTTCTCATTGTTCAGGTTGTACTTGGCGTAGTACACGGCGACGGACATGCGGTCCTCCTGGGCGATCCAGAAGATCACGAAGGCGACGATGAGGATAATCCACGGCCAGTTGCCCTTGATGGCGTGCAGGCTCTCCTTGAACGGCAGCGGGTTCTGGGTCTTCGGATCGTAGTTGTGCTCCTTGATGTTGCGGAACGCGAAGAGCAGGAGGGCGATGGCGATGACGCCGTAGACGGCGAAGGTGAACATGAAGCCGACCTTCTGGTTCGTCTGGCCGGTGATGGCCTTGCCGGCCCAGTTGACCAGCGGGATGGTGCACACGGCGGTGATGAACGTGCCGAGCAGGCCGCCGGACAGGCGGAAGGTGTTGGCCTTGACGCGTTCGGCCGGATCCGGCGTGAGGTTGGACAGGATGGCGGTGATCGGCGTCTGGATGCCGGTGTAGACGAGGCCGGCGGCGAGGATGTAGGTGACGGTCGCGTAGATGACCTTGCCCATCGGCGGCAGGTCGGGGGCGGTGAACGCGAGGAACACGGTGATGGCGAACGGCACGCACATCCACAGGAAGAACGGGCGGGACTGGCCCCACTTGGTCTTGGTGTGGTCGACGATGGAACCCCAGACGGGGGCGCTGATGCAGTCGCCGATGCGGGCGACCAGCAGGATCCAGCCGGCGGCCGCGGCGGTGATGCCGAACACGTCGGTGTAGAAGAACATGATGTACGTGCCGAGCGACGAATACAGCAGGTTGCCCGCCATATCGGTGCTCATGTACGAGACCTTCTCCTTGAGGGGCAGGACGCCGTTGAAGCCGGTCTCCGCCTCGTCGCTTCCCACGGTCGCGCCCGCCGCACGGGGCTCGGACACCGTTGCGCTGAATGCCATGGCTCATCCTCTCTGAATGCTGCGCGAATGTTCGCATCGTGTTCGCATCTGTGTTCGCATCTGTGATGCTCGCGTTCGCTTCTATGCCGTGATTGTCGGCTGTTGGTTGTTGGCGTGAAGAATATTCACGCGACGAGCCCACGAAAACCCATGAAAAAACGGCTTCTTCACATTTCCATCATCATTGTTATGGAATATATACCGGAAAACGGCCGATTATAACGCTTTCACAACGGTATGGTAACGATGCCATAACGAAATGCCCCTATGGAAAACGCCCTATATTCCATTATATGAGTAAATTCCTCTCACATAATGGAATATAGGGCGTTTGGCGGGGTTCGGACCGTCCGGTGGCGTCGGTCAGTTCTGCCAGTAGTATCCGAAGAAATCGGCGATCTTGTCGGTCGCATCCTTGAGCACCTCGATGCGCGGCAGGTAGACGATGCGGAAGTGGTCGGGCTCGGCCCAGTTGAAGCCGCCGCCGCGCGTGATGAGGATGCGCTTCTCGTGCAGCAGGTCGAGCGCGAACTGCTCGTCGTCATGGATGTTGAACCGTTTCACGTCGATCTTCGGGAAGATGTAGAACGCGGCCTTCGGCTTGACGGCGGAGAGTCCGGGGATCGCGTTGATCGCGTTGTAGATGTATTCGCGCTGCTCGTAGAGACGGCCTCCGGGCACGACGTAGTCGTTGACGCTCTGGTGGCCGCCGAGCGCGGTCTGCACGATGGACTGGGCGGGCACGTTCGAGCAGATGCGCATGTTCGCGAGCATGTTGATGCCCTCGATGTAGTCCCGGGCGATGCGCTTGTTGCCGGACAGCACCATCCAGCCGACGCGGTAGCCGGCGATCATGTGCGACTTCGACAGGCCGGAGAAGGTGACGCAGAACAGGTCGGGGGCGAGCGAGGCGATCGAGGTGTGCGTCAGGCCGTCCATGACGAGGCGGTCGTAGATCTCGTCGGAGAAGATCATGAGGTGGTGCTCGCGCGCGAGGTCCACGATCTGCTGCAGCACCTCCTTCGGATAGAGCGCGCCGGTCGGGTTGTTCGGGTTGATGAGCACGATGGCGACGGTGCGGTCGGTGATCTTGGCGCGCATGTCGTCGATGTCCGGATACCATTCGGACTGTTCGTCGCAGACGTAGTGGACGGCGGTGCCGCCGGCGAGGTTCACGCAGGCGGTCCACAACGGGTAGTCGGGGCTTGGGATGAGCACCTCGTCGCCGTCGTCGAGCAGCGCGGACATGCACAGGTTGATGAGCTCGCTCACGCCGTTGCCGGTGTAGATGTCGTCGATGGTGACGTTCGGCAGGTTCTTGAGCTGCGCGTACTGCATGATCGCCTTGCGTGCGGAGAACAGGCCCTTGGACGGCGAATAGCCTTCGGTCTCGGTGAGCTGGTGGGCCATGTCGTAGACGACCTCGTCCGGCGTGCGGAAGCCGAACGGCGCCGGGTTGCCGATGTTGAGCTTGAGGATATGGGTGCCGTCGGCCTCCATGCGGGCCGCCTCGTCGACGACGGGGCCGCGCACGTCGTAGAGCACGTTGTCGAGCTTGTGCGACTTGCCGAAGGTGCGTCGGCGCGGAGTCGCCGGCTCGGGGGCCCCGTCCCCGTCCGCCGTCGCGGGATCCGCGGCGGACGCTCCCCCGTCCGAGGCCGCGGCGCCGGCGGACGGCGTGGCCTCGCCCGTCGTCGTGCCGCGCACGCCCCTGAGCCAGTCCGCATCCACGTTGAGTTCGGCGGCGAGGAATTCGAGGATGTCCTCGCGCGGCATGGTCTTGCCGGCGACGTACTGGCTGATGTGGCTCTTGCCCATCCTCACGCCGCGGGCCTCGGCGGCGCGCACCAGATCGACCTGCTTCAGCCCCCTGTCGTTCATCGCCTCGTGAAGTCGTTCCGCGAACACCGCTGTGGACATGTCTTCCTCCAAATCATGAAGTTCAATATCCATATTGAACATTGGTTCATAACCTAGAGGGAGTTCAAGACAAGTTCAATTCCGATTGCGTCGCGTACCATATGCCGGACGAGCCCGCTGCCGGCGGATTGAACTTTCCGTTTCCCGCCCGATCCGCGCGCGGGGTCATAGCAGATGCGTCTCGATCCACTGGGCGACGCCGTCCTCGTCGTTGGACGGGCAGATCTCGTCCGCGATGGCGAGGACCTTGGGATTGGAGTTCGCGACGGCGACGGAGCGGCCGGCGGACCGCATCATGTCGATGTCCACGAGATCGTCGCCGAAGGCGACGGCGTGCTCCGGGGCGACGCCCATGCGCTCGCACAGGATGCCCAGCGCGTCGCGCTTGTTCGCCTTCGGGTTCATGAACATGTACAACGTGCCTTCGGAGACGGACAGCGCGAAATCGTCGGGGATCAGGCGGCGGATCGCCTCGCGCTGCTCCCCTTTCGGGAACGCGATGATCTTGTCGGCGGTCCCCTCGGGCACGTCCGTTTCGGTGAAGTCGGTCAGACGCCAGGTCTGGGTCTTCCAGTAGACGCTGACGTCGAAGTTCGTGTACCTCACGTCGTCCATGACGATGCCGACCTCGAGATCGGGCATCGCGTCGAGGAGGGACCGGCACACCTCGCAGGCGCGGGACGACGGGAATCCGATCTTCATGAGATGCCCGTCGGCGGGCATGCGGCCCGAGGTGAGCATGTCGTAGTCGGATTTCGCGGGCTCGAAGTCGATGAGCGCGCCGTTCAGGTAGATGCAGGCGTCGACCGGCAGCCGCTCCGCGAGGGCGTATCCGGTGCTCACGGGTCTGGCCGTGGCGATGGCGAACCGGTACCCGGCGTCATGCAGGCGTTCGACGGCCTCGATGGACCGTTCGGTGAGGTGTCGCCCCTCGAAGGTGGGGGCGCCGTGCAGCAGCGTGCCGTCGAGGTCGGCGACGACGAGCCGGGATTCCGGCGGGACGTGCGCGGCCGGAATCACAGCAGTCCCTCGCAGTAGGAGCGGACGAGCTCGGCGGAGTGGTGGAGCTTCGCGTGCTCCTCCTCGGTGAGTTCGAGTTCGACGATCTCGTTGGCGCCGTTGGCGCGCAGTTCGGTGGGCACGCCGAGGAACACGTCGTGCTCGCCGTATTCGCCGTCAAGCAGCGTGGAGACGGGCACGATGCGCCGCTCGTCCCACAGGATCGTCTGCACGATGCCGGCGACGGTGGAGGCGATGCCGAAGTTGGTGCCGCCCTTCGCGGCGACGATCTCGTTGCCGCGCATGCGCGTCTTGCGCTCGATCTCGGCGGTGGAGACGGAGGCGAAACGGCTCTGGTTGTCGGCCAGGAACTTGGCGAACGGCTTGCCGCCGAGCGAGACGGTGGACCATGCGGCGAACTGGGAGTCGCCGTGCTCGCCCATGACGAACCCGCCCACGTTGCGCGGGTCGAGTCCGGTCTCCTCGCCGATGATGGTCTTGAGACGGGAGGTGTCGAGCGCGGTGCCGGTGCCGAGCACCTGCGTGCGCGGCAGACCGGAACGCTTCCACGCGTACCAGGCCATCACGTCGACCGGGTTGGAGACCATGACGATCACGCCGTCGAAGCCGGAGGCCATGACATGGTCGACGACGTCGCCGACGAGGCCGACGGTGAAGCCGAGTTCGGCGAGACGGGTCGAGTTGGCCGGCGGCTTGCGCCCCACGGTGACGACGACGATGTCCGCGTCGCGGCAGTCGGCGTAGTCGCCGGTGCGCACCTTGACGTGACGGTCCTGGAATTCGCTGCCGTCGTCGAGATCGTGGCTCTCCCCCGCCGCCTTGGCGGCGAAATGGTCGATGAGCACAAGCTCGTTGCACAGTCCGTGCGTGACGATGGCGAACGCGGCGGTGGCTCCCACCTGTCCGGTGCCGACGATGACGACCTTGTTGCGGTTCATGGTGACCATGATGATGTCCCTTCGATGGTTCGGCGGCTCCCGGTTCCGGCGCGGAACCCGCCATAACGAACACGACCCATGGCCGACTGGCGGTCATGGGTCATACAATCACGGACGGATTACGTGTCAGATGAGGTTGAACTTGGTCATCAGGCCGAGGGCGATGATGATGGCCACCCAAATCAGGGCGATGATGACGGTCCAGCGGTTCAGGTTCTTCTCGGCGACGCCGGACGTGCCCGCGTTCTGGGTGAGGCCGCCGCCGAACATGTCGGACAGGCCGCCGCCCTTGCCCTTGTGCATGAGGATGAGCAGGGTCAGCAGGCAGCTGAGCACGACGACGACGATTTCGAGGGCGATTTTCAGAGCGGTCACGAGTGGATTACCTCCGGTTCGGTATAAGTCTGCGCTCCAGCATAGCGCAATGTCTTGAAAAAGGTGGAGACCCGGGCGGTTTCACCGGGTGGCTTTGGCGGTGAGCCGGCAGATGCGGGTCAGCTCGTCGACGTCGAGCGCCGCGCCGCCGATGAGGAAGCCGTCCACGTCGGGTTCGCCGATGAGTTCGACCGCGTTCTTCGAGGAGACTGAGCCACCGTAGAGGATGCGGACGGTGTCCGCCACGGTGTCCCCGAACGTGGCCCTGAGATCGTCGCGGATGGCCTGGGCCGCGTACTGCGCGGACTCCGGCGTGGCGACCATGCCGGTGCCGATGGCCCACACGGGCTCGTAGGCGATGATGAGCTTCGCCGCCTCGGCCTCGTTGAGGTCGCGGGTGACGTCGTGCACCTGGCCGACGGCGAAGTCGAGCTCGATGCCCTGGCGGCGCTCCTCGAAGCTCTCGCCGACGCACAGGATCGGCTGCATGCCGGCGGCGAGGACGGCCCTCACCTGGTCGACGATGTTGGCGTCGTCCTCGGGATGGTATTTGCGGCGCTCCGAATGGCCGATGATCACGTACGAGCATCCGAGGTGCGCGATCATGTCGGCGGAGATGTCGCCGGTGAACGCCCCTTGGTCGGTGACGGACACGGACTGCGCGCCGTAGCGGATCTTGAGCTTGTCGGCCTCGACAAGCACCTCCACGCTGCGCAGCGAGGTGAACGAGGGGAACAGGGCGACCTCCACCCTGCGGAAGTCGAAGTGGGCGTCACGCAGCTGCCATGCGAACTTCTGCACGAAATACGTTGCCTCGAGATGGTCGAAGTTCATTTTCCAGTTGCCCGCGACCAGCGGGACGCGTTCGGACGCCATGGATCCCTTCCTAGAAATACGTGAGAAATACGCGATACGTGAGAGACACGCGAAACGGGTGCGTATGGGGTGCGATGAGAAGCGTATGCGGGGCGAAACGGCATGGCTCCCCACGCCACGACGGGACGTGGACGCGGGGAGCCGATGCGGAACCGATGTCAGGCGAGCACCTTCAGGCCCGGCAGCTCCTTGCCCTCGAGGAACTCGAGGGAGGCGCCGCCGCCGGTGGAGATGTGCGAGAAGCCGTCCTCCGGGAAGCCGAGGTTGCGCACCGCGGAGGCGGAGTCGCCGCCGCCGACGATGGTGAACGCGCCGGCCGCGGTCGCGTCGACCAGGCCCTGCGCGACGGCCTTGGTGCCGGCCGCGAACTCCGGGATCTCGAAGACGCCCATCGGGCCGTTCCACACGACGGTCTTGGAGTCGACGATCTTGTCGTGGAACAGCTTCTGGGACTCCGGGCCGATGTCGAGGCCCATCTTGTCGGCCGGGATGGCGTCGGCGGCGACGACCTCCGGGGCGACCGGGGTGTCACCGGCCGGGAAGCCGGCGTTCACGACGATGTCGGTCGGCAGCACGAGCTCGACGCCGTTCTTCTCGGCGGTCTCGATGTAGCCCTTGACCTTGTCGAGCTGGTCCTCTTCGAGCAGGGAGGTGCCGACCTCGTAGCCCTTGGCCTTGAGGAAGGTGAACACCATGCCGCCGCCGATGACGAGGCGGTTGGCCTTGTCGAGCAGGTTCTCGATGACGCCGAGCTTGTCGGAGACCTTGGAGCCGCCGAGCACGACGGTGAACGGGCGCTCCGGGTTCTCGGTGGCCTTGGACAGAGCCTTGACCTCCTTCTCGACCAGCAGGCCGGCGGCGGCCGGCAGATCGGCGGCCACGTCGTAGTTGGAGCCCTGGGCGCGGTGGACGACGCCGAAGCCGTCGGAGACGAAGACGTCGCCGAGGGCGGCGATCTTCTTGGCGTACGGGGCGCGCACGGCCGGATCCTTGCTGGTCTCCTCCGGGTTGAAGCGGACGTTCTGCAGCAGGACGACGTCGCCGTCGTTCATCGCAGCGACCTTGGCCTGGGCGTCCTCGCCGTAGGTGTCGGCGGCCAGCGGCACGTCGACGCCGAGCAGCTCGCCGAGACGGGCGGCGACCGGGGCCAGGGACAGCTCCGGAACGACCTTGCCCTTCGGACGGCCGAGGTGGGCCATCAGGATGACCTTCGCGCCTTCCTCGCGCAGGGCCTTGATCGTCGGCAGGGCGGCCTTGATGCGGCCGTCGTCGGTGATCGTGGTGCCGTCCAGCGGGACGTTGAAATCGGCGCGGACCAGGACGCGCTTGCCCTTGAGGTCTCCGAGATCCTTGAGTGTCTTCATGAATATCCTTTCCTAACCGCTTGCGCGGGAAAGTGGCGGTTTCTTGCCACTTCGCATAATACAACAGGCCCGCCGTCCGGGCGGGCCTGACACAGGAATTTTTGGAACGTATCGCCGAATCGTTATGAAAACGTTCAGGAACGCGACTTGGCGGTCTTCTCCGCGAGCTGGAGCAGACGGCGGATGCGTCCGGCGATGGCGTCCTTGGAAATCGGCGGCTCGGCGAGACGGCCGAGCTCCTCCAGGCTGGCGTCGCCGTGCTCGAGGCGCAGCTGGCCGGCGGCGCGCAGGTTGTCCGGCACGTCCACGCCGGCGGCGTCGAACAGTTCGAACGCCTTGCGCACCTTGTCGCACGCCTCGGCCGCGGCCTTGGCGGAGCGGCGCATGTTCGCGTCGTCGAAGTTGGCGAGGCGGTTCGCCTTGGAGCGGGTCTCGCCGTCCGAGCGCTTGCCCGTCCAGTCGCGGGCGGAACGCATGGCGCCCATCGAGTTGAGCATGCGTTCGATGGAGTCCGGATCGGTGAGCGTCACGCGATAGGACTTGCTGAGCTGGCGCGGCTTGGCGGTGATGCCGAGTCGCCGGGCGAGGCCGGCCAAGGCCATCGCGGCCTCGTTGCACGGGCAGATGATCTCCATGTACGGGTTCTTGCCCAGGTCGGACAGGATGCCCTTGGCCATGAAGGCGCCGCGCCATGCGGCGCGCACCTGGGCGATCTTGCCCTGCACGATCTTGACGGGCAGGCCGCGCACGGCCTTGTTGCGGTCGATGAGGCCGGTGGCCACGGCCAGGTTCACCGCGCCGCGCTCCACCTTGACCACATGGTATTGGTGGGAGCCCTTCGGCGTCGTCCTCGTGGAGCTGATGAGCTTGGCCTCGAGGTTGTACAGGTCCTCGATGTTGTCGCGCAGCCACTGGGCCGCGACCAGGGAATCGAAGGTGGCGAGCATGACGATCTGCTTCTGGGCGTTGTTCATGAAGCCGCCGGCGAAGCGGATCATGGCGGTGACCTGCGCCTTCCTGGCGTCCGCCTTCTCGTCCTCAAGCGCCGCGAGCTCGCTTTTCACATCATCCAGAAGAGCCAAGAGCCAACCTCCTAAGTCTCGTCCCTCTCAATGGTTTCAGGGGTTCGGGTCTGCAAGCGGGGACTCTTCCCCGCCGTCCGCCGAATCTGTGATACCGACCATCTTGGACAACAGTCGCGCCGTTTTCACTTTTTCGCGGCCGACGTCTCGACATGTGGTCAGCGCCGCGACGGGCGCGTTCACCGGCGTCTGCGCTGTTCGCGGGCGGAAACGGTGACATCCAGCCCGTGTGAGCGCAAACGTTTCGCCAGGGCCTCGCTCATGGCGACCGACCGATGCTGGCCGCCCGTGCAGCCCACCGCGATCGTCACGAAATGCTTGTCCTCGCGCGCGTATCCGTCGATGGCGACGAGCAGCGCCTTCTCGTAGGCGTCGAGGAATTCGGACGCCCCCTTGCTGTTCAGCACGTAGTCGGCGACGGGCTTGTCCCATCCGGTCAGCTCGCGCAGGCTGGGCACCCAGAACGGGTTGGGCAGGAACCTCACGTCGGCCACGAAGTCCGCGTCGGTGGGGGTGCCGTATTTGAACCCGAAGCTGAAGATGTGCACGGAGACCGTCCTGGGGCCGGATCCGACCATCGCCTCGTACAGTTTGGTGGACAGCTGGTGGATGCTCAGCGCGGAGGTGTCGATGACCATGTCCGCGCGCTCCTTGAGGTTCGCGAGCAGCGCCCGCTCCTCGTTGATGCCGTCGATGAGGCGGTTGCCGTGCTGGAGCGGATGGGGTCTGCGCACCTTCTCGTAGCGGGTGACGAGCACGTCGTCGCTGGCGTCGAGGAACAGGATGCGGGTGTGCACGCCGAGGTCGTCGAGATGGCTGAGCACCTCGTTGAGGTCGTCGAAGTATTCGCGCGACCTCACGTCGATGACGGCGGCGAGCTTGTGCACGCCCTTGCCGTCGCCGGCGTTGGTCATCATGTCGACGAGCGGGACGAGCAGCTTGGGCGGCATGTTGTCGACCACGTACCAGCCCATGTCCTCCACGCAGTCGGCGGCGTGCGAGCGCCCCGCACCGGACATGCCGGTGATGAGCAGCACCTCGAAGCCGTTGGCGGGCGCGGGCTCGTCGTCATGGGACACGGCGGCAGCCGCGTCGTTCATCGCGTCATGGTCCTCCATCACAGCGCCTCCTCCAACGCCTTTCTCATGGCGATCTCCAGATGGTCGTCGTCGACGGTGACGTCCTGCAGACGGCGATCGGCGTCGGACGGCGGATCGTCGTCCCAGATGCCCGTCATGAGCAGCACCTGGATGAGCGCCTGGTACAGGAGCATCTCCTCGCCGCCGATCGCATGGCCTCCGTGGGCGCGCCACGCCTGCATGAGCTTCGTGGGACGCGGGTCGTAGACCACGTCGAGCAGCATGCCGCCGAACGCGTCGCCGGTGCGGTCGAGCGTTTCGGCGAGGCCGTCCGCGGCGTGCCCGGGAATCGTGTTGATCACGTAGTCGGATTCACGGGCGGCGGCGATCACCCCGTCCGCGTCGGACAGGTCGATCTCGTCGTAGGGACGGCCTTCGACGCCGCGGAACGCCTTCGCGGCGGAGTCCAGTCCGAGGTCGCGGCCGGGATGGCGCGCGGCGATGGTGATGCGTTCGACGCCCGGCAGCATCAGGCAGGCCGCCGCGGCCGACGTGGCGGTGTTGCCGTTGCCGACGATGAGCGCGCGGCGTCTCGTCTGTCCGTCGCGATGCACGCCGAGTTCCCGGTCGGCGTGGTCGAAGGCCAGCTGGATGCCGACCACGTCGGTGTTGTAGAGCCTGATCGCCGGCTTCCCGTGAGGCCATGCGGGATCGTCGTGGGTGGCCTCGTCCCAGTCGAACACCGCCGTGTTGGCGACGTTGAGCTCCCGCGCCCACACGTTGCGGGGCGTGCCGTACGGCTGGATGGTCTTCTTGAGCGGCATCGTCAGGCTGAGTCCCCGCCACGTGGGGTCGAGCCCCTTGAGGAACCCGTCGAGGTCCTCCTCCCCCACCTCGTGCCTGTCGTACGTCCAGTCGTCGAGTCCGAGCGAACGGTACGCCGCGTTGTGCAGCACGGGCGACAGCGAATGCACGATGGGCTTGCCGAGCACCGCGCACCGATTGGCGATCGTCATGCTTCCCTCCTTGCCTTCCCGGTTCTCCCGACCATCCTACTCGGGCCGTCCGGACCGCGGTCGGAAGCCGTCTGCTCATGGCCGGCGCGTGCCGGGGCCGCCGACGGTGCCGACCGTATCGCCGGTGCCGCCGGCGCCGTCCGCACCGTCCGCGTGCAGGGCGTCGTAGATGGCCTGCGCCTTGGCATGGCCTATCCCCTTGACCTGCTCCAGCTCCTCGACGCCGACGCCGCGCATCGCCTTGACCGAACCGAACCGCGCGAGCAGCCGTTTCTGGTAGGCGGGTCCCACGCCGGGGATGCCGTCGAGGGCGCTGCGCAACGCCCCCTTGCGTCTCGTCTGCCGGTGGTAGGTGATGGCGAAGCGGTGCGATTCGTCGCGCACGCGCTGCAGCAGGTACATGCCCTCGGATTGGCGTTTGAGGATGATCGGGTAGTCGTCTTCCGGCACCCACACCTCTTCGAGCCGTTTGGCGAGCCCGCATACGGCCACGTCGTCGACGCCGCAGTCGGCGAGCGCCTTCGCGGCGGCCATGGCCTGCGGCCTGCCGCCGTCGACGACGACGAGGTTCGGCTTGTAGGCGAACCGGCGCCGGTCCGTGTTCTGCTGGACCGTGTCCTTCCTCGTTCCGTCGTCTTCCGCGACCGTGCCGCTTCGGGCGTCGGCGCGCGCGTCCGTCGCCGTCTTCGCGCGTCGTTCCGCCTCGATGCTCTCGCCGGAGTCGCCGGCGATGTTGCCGTGACGGAAGCGCCGCGTCAGCGTCTCGTAGAGGGCGCTCAGGTCGTCGAGCGCGCCTTGGCCGTCCTTGCCGCGGATGGCGAAGCGCCGGTATTCGCTTTTCTTGGCGACGGCGTCCTCGAACACGACCATGGAGGCCACCTGGAAGGCCCCGCCGACCGTGTTGGAGATGTCGTAGCATTCGATGCGCAGCGGGGCTTCGGCGAGGCCCAGCGCGTCGGCGACCTCGTTCATGGCGCGGGTACGTGCGCCGATGTCGGCGATGCGGCTCATCTTGGCGCGGGCCAGCGCCTGCGCGGCGTTGTCGTTCGCCCGGTCCATGAGCTGCCGCTTGTCGCCTCTGCCGGCGACGCGAATCGTGACCGCGCCGCCGCGCAGTCCGGTCAGCCAGGTTTCGAGCTCCTCGCGCCGGGACGGTTCGAGTTCGATGGGCGTGATGACCTCGCGGGGCACCGGGGCGATGGGGGCGAGCAGGTCGGCGCGTCCGGTGACCTCCTGTCGCGCGTTGCGTTCGCGCGTCGCCCGCGCGCGGGACGCCGCGTCGGTCGCGGTCACGCGCTGCGTGGACCCGATGGCGTCGCGCCGTTCCTCGACCTTCGCCGTCGCGTTCCCGGCCGCGGCGTCGTTCCGCGCGTCCGAGTAGACGCGCACGAGCAGGTCGGCCATGAGATCGGCGTCGTCGACGTCGTCGACGCGTTCGACGCTCCAGTTGCGTTCGCCGCGGATCGTGCCGGCGCGCACGTGGAACGCGTGCACGGAGGCTTCGATCTCGTCGGTGGCGAAGCCGAACACGTCGGCGTCGACCTGGTCGTCGAGCACGACCGCGTTCTGTTGGACGACGGTGGAGAGCATGGCGATCTCGTCGCGCAGGCGCGCCGCTTTCTCGAATTCGAGGTCGGCGCTGGCGGCCTTCATGTCGCGGGTGAGCTGCGCGATGTACGACTTGCCGAGTCTGCCGGTCATCACGCCGACGAGCCGTTCGCACATGCGCCGGTGCTCCTTCGCGTCGATGCGGCCGACGCACGGCGCGGAGCATTTGCCGATGGAGGCGAGCAGGCAGGGGCGTCCCGTGAGTTCGGCCTTGCGGTAGACACCGTCGGCGCAGGTGCGCACGGGGAAGGCGCGCAGGAGCCGGTCGAGTCCGTGGCGCAGGTCCCATACCTTCGCGTAGGGGCCGAAGTAGCGGGTGTCGCGGCGTTTGCGGCTGCGCGTCACCCACACGCGCGGCACCGTCTCGCCGACGGAGACCGCGAGGTACGGGTAGGTCTTGTCGTCGCGGAACTGCACGTTGAACCGGGGGTCGAACTCCTTGATCCACGTGTATTCGAGGGTGAGCGATTCGAGTTCGGTGCCGACGACGGTCCATTCGAGGCTGCGGGCGGTGAGCACCATGGTCTGCGTGCGCGGGTGCAGCAGGTACAGCGGCTGGAAGTAGTTGGCGAGCCTGTTGCGCAGGTTCTTCGCCTTGCCGACGTAGATGACGCGGCCTTCGCCGTCGCGCCATTTGTACACGCCGGGTTCGGCGGGGATGTCCGAGGATTTCGGACGGAACAGGTCGCGCGAGTCGCCGAGCAGCGGCGCCCCGTTGCGGTTCGTCTTCGCCGTCGCGCCGTCGGCGTCGGACGTGCCGTCCGTCGCCTCCCCGCGCAACGCGTCGGCCGTCCGTCGCCATACCTCGGGCGAATGCCGTTCGATGTCGTTGGTCACGGCGTCGCCTTTCAGAGCATGTCCTTGAGGAACCGTCCCGTCCAGGACGCCTCGCACCGCGCCACCTGTTCGGGCGTGCCCTGCGTGACGACGGTGCCGCCTCCGTCGCCGCCTTCGGGCCCCAGGTCGATGATCCAGTCGGCCGACTTGACCACGTCGAGGTTGTGTTCGATGACGATGACCGTGTTGCCTTTGTCGACGAGCCCCTGCAGCACCTTGAGCAGCTTGTTCACGTCCTCGAAGTGCAGGCCGGTGGTCGGCTCGTCGAGGATGTACACCGTCTTGCCGTCGGAACGGCGCTGCAGTTCGGTGGCGAGCTTGACGCGCTGGGATTCGCCGCCGGAGAGCGTGGGCGCGGGCTGGCCGAGGCGGATGTAGCCGAGGCCGACGTCCACGAGGGTCTTGAGGTACCGGGAGATGCCGGTGTACGCCTTGAAGAAGTCGGCGGCCTCCTCGATGGGCATGTCGAGGATGTCGGAGACGGTCTTGCCGTTGTACTTCACCTCGAGGGTCTCGCGGTTGTAGCGCCTGCCGTGGCAGGTCTCGCATTCCACGTACACGTCGGGCAGGAAGTTCATCTCGATCTTGAGCGTGCCGTCGCCGTGGCATGCCTCGCAGCGCCCGCCCTTCACGTTGAAGGAGAAGCGGCCGGGCCCGTAGCCGCGCACCTGAGCCTCGGGCGTCTTGGCGAACAGGGCGCGGATCTTGTCCCACACGCCCGTGTACGTGGCGGGGTTGGAGCGCGGCGTGCGCCCGATCGGGTTCTGGTCGACGTGGATGACCTTCCTGACCTGGTCGAGCCCTTCGACGCGGCGGTGCTTGCCCGGCACGATGCGCGCGCCGTTGAGCTTGTCGGCGAGGACTGGGTAGAGGATCGTGTTGACCAGCGAGGACTTGCCGGATCCGGAGACGCCGGTGACGACGGTGAACACGCCGAGCGGGAAGCTCACGTCGATGTTCTTGAGGTTGTTCTCACGTGCGCCGACGACCTTGAGCTGGGCGGTCCTCCTCACCTTGCGGCGGTGCTCGGGCACGGCGATCTCGCGGCGGTGGGCGATGTAGTCGCCGGTGATCGAGCGTTTCGCCTCGACGAGATGCTTCGCCGGACCGGAGTAGACGACCTCGCCGCCGTGTTCGCCGGCGCCGGGGCCGATGTCGACGAGCCAGTCGGCCTCGCGGATCGTGTCCTCGTCGTGTTCGACGACGATGAGCGTGTTGCCGAGGTCGCGCAGATGGTGGAGCGTCTCGATGAGGCGGGCGTTGTCGCGCTGGTGCAGGCCGATGGACGGCTCGTCGAGCACGTACATGACGCCGACGAGGCCGGAGCCGATCTGCGTGGCGAGGCGGATGCGCTGCGCCTCGCCGCCGGACAGGGTGGCGGCGGCGCGCGACAGGGTGAGGTAGTCGAGGCCGACGTCGTTGAGGAAGCCGAGGCGGGCGCGGATCTCCTTCAACACCTCGCCGGCGATCTTCGCGTCCGCGCCTTCGAGCTTCAGGTCGTTGACCCAGGCGAGCCCGCGCACGACGGGCATGTCGCACACGTCGAAGATGGAGAGACCTCCGACGGTGACGGCCAGCACCTCGGGCTTGAGACGCCTGCCGTGGCACACCTGGCAGGGCACTTCGCGCATGTACGACTCGTAGTATTCCCTCATGGACTGCGAGTCGGTCTCCTCGTGCTTGCGCATGAGCGAGCGCACCACGCCTTCGAACCCGGTGGAGTATTCCCTGAGACGCCCCCAACGGTTGCGGTAGGAGACGTCGACCTTGAACTCGTGGCCGTAGAGGATGTCGTGGCGCACGTCGGCGGGAAGGTCCTTCCACGGGGTGCGCATCGAGAAGCCCATCTCGCGGGCGAGGCCTTCGAGCAGATGGCCGTAGTACTGGGAGGTCATCTTCGTGTTGCTCCACGGTTCGATGACGCCTTCGGCGAGCGACTTGTCCGGGTCGGCGATGACGAGCTCCGGGTCGATCTCGAGTTTGAATCCGAGACCGGTGCAGGCGGGGCACGCGCCGTAGGGCGCGTTGAAGGAGAAGGTGCGCGGCTCGATCTCGTCGAGTTCGAGCACATGCCCGTTCGGGCAGCTGCGGTGTTCGGAGAACGGCCGACGGCGGGCCGGGCTCCCCTCCTCCTCGTCGACGAAGTCGATGACGATGGAGCCGTTGGCGAGCTTCAGCGCGGTCTCGACCGAGTCGGTGAGACGCTGTCGCATGCCGTCCTTGACGACGAGGCGGTCGACGACGACCTCGATGGTGTGCTTCTTCTGCTTGGCGAGCGTGATGTCGTCGGACAGCTGCCGCATCTGGCCGTCGATGAGCGCACGGGCGTAGCCGTCGGAGCGCAGCAGTTCGAGCATGTCGACGAATTCGCCCTTGCGCCCTTTGACGACGGGCGCGAGGATCTGGAACCGGGTGCGTTCCGGATAGCCCATGAGCGTGTCGACGATCTGCTGCGGGGTCTGCGAGGCGACGGGTTCGCCGCATTCGGGGCAGTGCGGCATGCCGGTGCGCGCGAACAGGAGGCGCAGGTAGTCGTAGATCTCGGTGATGGTGCCGACTGTGGAGCGCGGATTGCGGTTCGTGGTCTTCTGGTCGATGGACACGGCGGGGCTCAGGCCTTCGATGAAGTCGACGTCCGGCTTGTCCATCTGGCCGAGGAACTGGCGCGCGTACGCGGACAGCGATTCGACGTAGCGGCGCTGGCCCTCGGCGAACAGGGTGTCGAACGCGAGCGAGGATTTGCCAGAACCGGACAGGCCGGTGAACACGACCATGCGATTGCGCGGGATCGCGAGGTCCACGTTCTTGAGGTTGTGCTCGCGCGCGCCCTGGATGGTGATCTTGAGGTCGTTGGGGATGTGCGAGATGTCCGCCACGAGCGAACCGTCGTGCTCGACGAGCGGCGCCTTGCGGATCTCGCGCGTGAGGAACGAATCGCTGGTCATCACCTTCTCGACGACGACCTCGCCGTTCCTGCCGCCCGTCGTCTTCCGTTTCGTCGCCACGATCCCCGCCTTCCGTCAGTCGCCGCGGCACGCGTCCGGCCGCGGATTTTCCGCACCCAGAATACCCGAAACCCCGACGCATATCGAACACCTGTTCGACGGCGTGTCTCCCGGCCGGACCGTCATGCCGTCAGGCGACGTCCGCGGATTCATCCTCCCCTTCCCCGGCGAGGTCGGCCTCGCGCAGGGAGGTGAGGCCGGTGTCGGGGTTCTTGTAGGTGACGTAGGCCTTGGTGGAGACCTCGAGGATCTCGCCGGTCTTGCTTTCCGGCGCGGAGACGATCACCTGGAAGCCGAGGCGCGGCAGCACGGTGAGGGCGCGCTGCGTGTAGCGGCCGTCCGCCTTGATGAGCGCCTCGTCGAGGAACAGCGTCGTGTAGCTGGGTTTGAGACGGTTCTCCATGCCTCCGCCGAGCAGGTAGATGAGCGCGGCGCCGTAGACGAACGAGGTGAGCTCCTGCAGGGCTCCGCCGGACCGTCCGCCGGTGGAGGTGATGCGCTCGTCGAGCCCGTCCTCGTGGTGCACGATCGCGTAGAAGGACGAACGGCACCGCGGGTCGAGGTCGCGCGCGCCGTAGCTCTTCACACCGTTCGCGTCCCTCACCTGCGCGAGCTGGGCGCGCAGCAGGCCGATGACGCCGCCGCACGAGGCGAACACCTTGCGCATCGCCGCCGGATCGTCGTTTCCCGACGCCTTCCAGTCGTTGAGCGCGCCGATGGTCCGCGTCAGCTGCGAGGAGAAGCCCCGGTCCGGCTTGCGCACGTCCGCGTGCAGGGACAGGCTGCCGTGCTTGGGGCCGAACCGCTGCCCGTCGAGCATGGCGTTGATGCGGTCGAGCTGGTCGCGGATGCCGGCCTCGTCGGTGTCGACGGCGCGTTTGATGGTCAGCAGGCCCATCAGCAGCTGTTCCAGGCAACGCCGGTATTCGGAGCCGGTCGCCTCCCCGGCGGTGAGTCGCGACAGTCCCTCCAGCTCGTCGAGATAGTACCGGCGGTCCTCCACTGTGGCCGACAGCGCGTCGTCGTCCGCGGCGTACATGCCCTTGTACGATTCCATCCGGGCTTCGACGACCGTCTTCGCGGCCGAGACCTGGGAGGCGAGCGCGTCGATGCGGGCGGTCATGTCGTCGCGCATCCTCGCGATGACGCGTTCGGGGAACGACGTGCCCGCGGCCGGCGCATCTGCGCCCGCCCCGATAATCATGTGGGCCCGCAGCGCGGCGTCCGTGATTCCCGAGAACCCGTCCTCATAAGAGTGTTCGAGCGTCGTTTCCGCGCTTTCGTCCAACGGCGCGGCGCCCACGCGCCCGGCGGCGTCCGCATCGCCGTCGGTCTCCCACGACGCATGGCTCCGGTTGGCGTCCAGCCACCGTCGGGCGGCTTCGCAGGCGGACGCCGCGGCGTCGGCGTCACGTTTCTCGGCGAACCGGCGTTGCTCGTTGCGGTCGAGCTCCTCTCGCATCGCCTCCTCACGTCGGACAAGCTCGGCGAGCTCGGGGTTGTTCCTGATCGCGGCGATCGACGTCTCGAGCCCGTCCACCGTGGCCGAGGCGGATTCCACGTCGACGCTCTCCCATGACGTGTAGGCGAGCTGCTTGGCGAGTTCGAGTCCGCTGCGCAGGGCCTCCGCACGCCGTTTCGCCTCCGTGTAGTCATGTTCCGCCCGTTCCGAGCGGCCGCGCGCTTCGGCGATGCCGTGCTTCAGCGCGTCCAGATAGGCCTCGGTGACGTAGCCGATGACCTCGCGACGGTCCTTGACGCCGTGCTGTCCGCGTTTGCCGCTTTTGATCTGCCCGTCGGCCTGCACCTGACGGCGCTCGCGGTCGGCGTCGTCGATGGCGTCGACGCATACGGCGTCGAACCGTTCGGATGCGGTCTGCGCGCGCAGCCAATCGGCGAACGGCGAATCCTCGCGGTACCGCAGCTTGGAGGACATCCACGGGCCGTCGCCCGCGGCCTTCCCGTCGTCCGCCCCGAAGCGCTCCGAGGTGTCGACGAACTGCCAGGTGCGTCGCGCCATCGCATGCGGGTCGATGGCGCTGATCTTGGCGGCGAAGCCACGTTCGTGGCGCTTGTCGACGAGGATGGTCTGCGCGATGGCGCCGTAGGTGACGTTCATGGCTAGACGCCACTGTTCCTCGTCCTCGCGCACGTCCATGAGTTCGGCGACGTACGGCAGTTCGCCGGCGGACAGTCCGGTGGCCCTGCAGAGCATGGCGCGGGTCTCGTCCATCTGCTGGGTGATGCGGGTGCGCTGCGTCTTCTGGCGCTCATAGTCGCGTTCGAGGCGGCGCAGCTCGTCGTTCGCCGCGGAGCGGGCGGCGACCGCACAGTCGCGCGTCTCGTCCAGTTCCTGCGCCCGCCGGTCGTACAGGCGGGTGAAGTCCACGGCGGCGATGCGCCTCTCCGTCCAGGCGTGCTCGTCTCCGGGCATCGCCTCGCCGATCGCCTCGAATCCCGCCTCGATGCGCCCGTGGGTCGTCTTCACGTCGTCGAGCGAGCGTCGGGCCTGTTCGAGTTCCATCTCCATCCGCGCGAGGTTGCCGCCGTCCAGCCCTCTGATGCGGTCGCGGATGGCGTCGATGCCCGCGCGGATCTTCTCGCCGTCGCGGTATGCGGTTTCGGCGGCGGCCTGGTGCTCGCGGTGCTCGCGTTCGTCGATGGGCAGCCGTGCGGCGACCTCGTCGGCCATCCGCGCGATCGCCCAACGCCGTATCGCCGCCGATCCGGCCTCCTTGGACGGATCGACCGGGTCGAATGTCCGGACGTGCCGGCATGCGTCGTCGTAGGCTTCGCATGCGTCCCGGATGCCGGCGAGCGCCGTCACGCGTTTCGCCTTGCGTTCCATTTCGGTGAAGTTCGCCTCGTAGCGTTCGTAGTCGTCGACGGTGTCGCGTGCCAGGGCCAGGGCTTCGGGCACGCCGAGTACGCCCTGCTTGAAGATGTCGTCGAGTCTCGACGGCGCGTCGGCCGATTGAATCTTGTGCAGCAGCCGGCAGGCCTCCTCGCTCAGCCCCATCGTGTCCCAGATGTGTTCGTGGAACGCGTCGGCGCTGGTGAAGGTCTCGCATCCGGGGTACGTGTCCCTCAGCTGCGTGGGGGTGAACGGATGGTCGCGGTAGGCGTCCATGAGCCGTGGGTCGATCGGCTTGCCCCATGCCGCGTACTGCCGGCGTACGTCGCCGCGGCCGTCGCCCGCCATCAGGTAGAGGAATTTGGCACATGACAGCGTCTGGCCGCTGGTGGCGTTCACGTAGGTGTCGACGATGGCGCCCCATACGGCCTGCGGCGCCCCGTCGTCGTCGCGGCCGCGCAGGTAGACCGGCTCGTCGCCGCCCGCGGTGCTGCCGACGCCGACCATGCCGCGCAGGTACGTGTAGTCGCTGCGTTCGGAGCGCCCCGAGTTCGACGCCTTGTTGAACGGCGTGCCGGTCGGGTACAGCAGCGAGATCTGCGCGTCCACGAGCGTGGACTTGCCGGATTCGCTGGCTCCGGCGAGCAGCGTGACGGGGAGTTTCGGGTCGGTGGACGGTCTGAATTCGTGGTAGCCCTGGTACGAGCCCCAATTGACGAGACGGCGGCTTTCCATCATCCACCGGTCGGCGATCATCTGCAGTTCCCTGGCGGCCATGCTCACTCCTCCTCTTCCGCTTCGGCGCCGTCTTCGTCGGCGCCATCCACGTCGGCGCCATCGTCCGCGCCGTCATCGACGGCCCCGTCGCCGTCACCGCCGGCGATGCCGAGCCATGCGTCCGCCAGCTCCCGGTCGAGCACGACGGGGACGAGCGGCGTGATCCGGTACATGGCGTCGTCGTCGGTGTCGGACAGGTAGCCGTAGGTGACCATCGTGTTGACGAGCGTGCCCACCTGTCTGAGCACGCCTTCCTCGTCGTTGCGCGAGGCGAGGTATCCGGCGCCGGTGGCGAGCGCGGCGCGCATCTCGTCGAAGCCGACGATCCACTGGTCCTCCGCCACCCGCATGTTCTCGTATTCGAGCACGCGGATGCGCAGGAACGCGAGCAGGGCGGCCTCCTCGCGTTTGAGGCTGGTGCGCGTCTTGAGCGAGCGCAGCGCGACGTCGGGCCCGGCGACGGGCGTCGCGTACATGATGCGGTAACGTTCGTCCTCGACGAGCTCGAGCATGTCGTTGTTGAGCGAGCGGACGACGGCGTCACGGTTGTCGTTGACGAGGTCGTACAGCTCGCCTTCGACGTACCGTTCGCGTTTGAGCGCGATGGCGGCCCTGCGGGCGTCCACGCCCATATCGCCGCGGTCCCCTTCGAACAGGGCGTCGGGGTTGGTTTCCTCGTCCATGATCATCCTTCCTCCATGATGGCGTCCAGTTCGTCCTCGCCGGCGACCAACGCACGCGTGCGCCAGTCCCGCGGCCTCCCGTCGATCGTCACGCAATGCCAGACGGCGTCGCCGTCCTCCTGCCCGCCGATCGCCCCGAGGAATCCGACGAGTTCGCTTTCGCGCCGATCCGCTTCCGGCAACCGGTTGAAGCTGGCGGCGATGTCGATCCCGCCGTCGGCCATCACCGGTTCCCGCCGGATGAGCGCGACCATGCGGCGCAGCCGTGGGCCGCCGTTGTCGATCAGCGTCTTCAGGTCGATGCGGGGCATGTCGGCGTCCCCGGCGTCATGGTCCAGTCCGGGTGCCGCCGCGCGGACCATCGACCGTGCCGGCCGCGTAGGCAGCGGGGAGAGCCTGACGCCGCCGACGTCGGTGGCGTAGGGTCTGCCGTCGGCGCCCGGATGGGCTTTCGCATCGGCGTTGACGGCGGCGTACAGGCGGTTGAGCCGCGCGAGCATCGACCGGTACCGCGTGTCGGTCTGCTGGCGCACGAGTCTGCCGATCTCCTCGTTGGAGACGCGCATCTGCGCGCGCACCGCCTCGATGCCGTCGTAGATGTGGGCGAGCTCGTCACGCACCTGTCCGAGCAGCGCGGAGGCCTCCCCGGCGAGATAGGGCGTTTTCGCGATGTCGCGCATCGCCTCGTCGATCTGCTGGCGTCCCTCGTCGGTGATGATCACCTGGAAGGCGTCCTCGAAGCGTCGCCCCATGTCGGATTCGCCGAAGTTCGCACGGTATTCGGCGTTATACGCCCCCAGGATCTCGTCGACGTCCATATCGCCGGCCTGCATGCGCCGGCGGAGCGCGTCGCCGTTGTCCCGTTCGGCGAGCACGAGCTCGCGCAGGTCGATGGGCACGCCGCGCAACGTATTGTGGATGACGGCGATGATGTCCTCCACCTGCGCGTCGTCGAGCGTCTCATGCCGCAGCCCTTGTTGGATGCGTTTGATCTCGTGCCTGCGCTCCTTGATCTCGCGGTTGAGCAGGCGCACGCGTTCGCCGGGGTCGGCGGTCAGCCGCATGCGGGCGTGCTCGATCTCCATGATGATGCTGTTGGCCTGGGCGCCGGACAGGGTGCGGGATTCGTCCTCCAGCCGCCCCAGCGCCTCGATGGCGCGGTGGGCGCGTGCGGTCAGCCGGTAGAGGAACCGGTGCGACGCGGCGTCGTGCGAGTTGGCGAGCCAGGCGTACTCGCCCTCGCCTTCGCGGGTCAGGTCGACGAGCACGCGGTGCGCGGCCTGGCCGAACGTGAGGTCGGGGTCCGGCGCGTATTCGCCGATGTCGGCGAGCGCGGCGAGCCCCTGCGCGAACCGCTCCTCCAATGTCTCGCGCGGCAGTTCGCCGGTCAGCGGGTCGAACGCCGATCTGAGCAGCGCCACGTACATGCGCGAGTTGCGGCGCAGCAGCAGTCTGAGTACGCCGGTCTCGTAGACCGGCCGCAGCCGTTCCATCTCCCGTCGCGCATCGCCCATGGCGCACCTCCTGATGCCGTCGCCTGCCGTGCCGTGCGAGACGGGAAAGGCGACGGTCCCGCGTCTCATCTAGAAGCTAACACACGCCCGCGCGGGCCGGCATATCGGGTGCGGTTCCCACCGACGCGGCGTGTCGCGCACGATCCGGCCAATCCGATCACGCGGACAGGTCGATCACGCGGTCGCACCATCCGGCGGCGAGCTCCTCGTCGTGGGTGACGACCAGCACCGCCGTTCCACGCCGCGCGACGTCGCGCAGCAGCCCGCCCACCTGTTCCATATGGAACCGGTCGAGACCGCTGGTCGGCTCGTCCAGCACGACGAGCCTCTTGCCGCACATGAGCGCCGCGCCGATCGCCACGCGTTGCTTCTGTCCGCCGGACAGGCTCATCGGATGCCGGTCCGCGAACGCGGCGAGATCAAGGTCGGCGAGCAGCCCGTCCCGGCGCTCCGCGAGCCCCGGATCGGACGGGTCCATGCCGAGCGTGAGCTCCTCGCGCACGCTGTCGGAGAACAACTGGTGGTTGACGTCCTGCATGACGAGATATCCGGCGCGCATGAGATCGCAGGGTCTCGCCGCGCCGCCGTCCAGGAGGACGCGGCCCGCAAGCGGGCGCGCCAGTCCGGTGAGCGTGCGCACCAGCGTGGTCTTGCCGCATCCGTTGCGTCCCATCAATCCGACGATCTCGCCGCGCCGCAACGTCAGGTCCGGCACGGCGCGCGAGAACCCCTCCCGGGTCTCGACGCGCCGCCGCTGCCAGGGCAGGCGACGCGGCCGTCCGTAGCCGACGACGAGCCCGTCCGTGCGCAGCAGCACGCCGCCGGTCGCGGCGCCATCGTCCGTCGGATCGTCGGCCGTCACGCCGGTTCGCGCCGTCGGCCGGGACGCCAGCCGGGCGGTCTCGCGCCGGTAGGGTTCCAGGTCGAGCGCGCGCAACCCCATGGCGGCGACGCGTTCCGGCGGCAGGGCGAGGAATTCGCCGGCCGCGTATTCGCGTGCGATGCGGCCGCGCTCGCATATGAGGTACCGGTCGGCGACGCCGTTCAGCCAGGCGAGGCGATGCTCCGCCACGAGGACGGCGACGCCCTTGTCCTTCAGCCGCCGCACCGCCTCGCGCATGTCGTCGATCGCCGCGGCATCGAGGTTGCCGGTCGGTTCGTCCATGACGACGAGACGGGGTCCGAGCACCGTCGCCGCGGCGACGGCGACGCGCTGCCGCTGCCCGCCGGACAGTCGGAAGACGCTGCGTCCGAGCAGCCCGGTCACGCCGAAGCGCCGGGCCACGTCCTCCACGCGGCGGTTGATTTCCCCGGCCGGCATCCCCATGTTCTCGCAGGGGAAGGCGAGCTCGTCGGTGGTGTCCGCGTTGAAATACTGGGTCTTCGGATTCTGGAACACGCTGCCCGCCAACGGCGTGAGCCGGTCGATCGGCCCGTGTGCGGCATCGACGCCGCACACGGTGGCCTCGCCGGCGAAATCGCCGTGGAAGAACGATGGCGCGAGACCGTTGACGACACGGGTCAGCGTGGTCTTGCCGCATCCGCTCGCGCCGGCGAGGACGACGCACTCCCCCGGCCGGACGGTCAGCGACACGTCGTCCAACGAGGGTTCGACGGCGGCGTCGTAGCGGAAGACGACGTCGCGCACGCGCACGGGATCGGCGGTCATCCGATCACCCCCGCGATGTCGAGCGCGAGCGGCGCGGCGCACACGGCCATGACCAGCCAGTCGGCGGCGGCCATGCGGATCGTCGTGCGCGAGGTGTGCGCCCCGTCGCGTCCCAGGCCCTTCGTCAACGCGGCGACGGACAGGTCCTGCGCGACGATGGTCGCGTTCATCAGCAACGGCACCAGCACGTATTCGAGCGTCCGCGCCGGATGCCGCAGCATGGCGAGACGGCCGGACACGAGCCCGCGCAGCGCCATCGCGTCGCGGATGGCGCGATAGTCCTCGCCGATGGTCGGGAAGAAGCGGATGATCACGACGCACGGCACGACCACGGCTTCGGGGACGCGCATGCGCCGCATCGCGCACACGAACGCGCTGGCCGAGGTGGTCGTGAACGCGTAGGCGCCGGTGATGAGGCACGGCAGCATCATCGCGCATCCGACGGCGAGCGCGGCGACGACATGCAGCCACGGCATGCCCAGCGCCTCCGGGTCGACCGCCCCGAGCGCGAATGCCGCGACGTACAGGATCGCGAAACGCACGGCCATGCGCCATCGGCCCGCGGCGAGGGGCGGGATGAGGAACAGGACGACCATGACCGCCTGCGTGGCCGCCGCGGCGTGGAAGAACAGCATGAGATTGGCGAGCAGCAGCAGCGCCAGTTTCGTGCGCGGGTCGAGATCGCGCGCGGCCGTCGCCATCAGACGACGCCGGCCTTGGCGAAGTGCTTGGCGCACAGGCGCTGGCCGAACCATCCGCCGAGAACCGCGCACACGAGGATCGCCGCCATCGACGCGGCGAATGTGCCCATGTTGATGTTGGCGAACACGCCGTCGATGTACGCCGCGTCCTTGCCGCGCGCCTCAAGGCTCGCCACGTAGGCGTCCTTCATGAACCACAACGGCAGGATGGGGCCGGTCAGTCCGTAGGAGAACACCACGTAGGAGACGAGCAGCAGCGCCTTGCTCCGGTATGCTCCGACGCGCGCGATCAGGTCGGCGGCGACTGGGAACACGACGCTCGCCGCGAACGAGAGGATGAAGTGTCCGGAGACGAACAGGAACAGGCCGATCACGAGGCCCATCACCGTGATGCCGCCGAACCTCGGCGTGCGTGCGGCGGCGAGCATGAACACGGGGCCGGAGATCAGCGCGGCGATCGCCGGCAGGAAGATCGAGCCGAAGCCTCCGGTGAACAGGGTACTGACGAGGGTGGCGACGCACACCATCACGAAGTACAACGCGGCGAACACGCCTATCGAGATGAGGTCCGGGACGGACAAGCCCCTCGTCTTCGGCGTCGTCGCGGGGCGGGCGGGGTTCGTTTCGCTCATGTCGGGTTCTCCGTTTCCGTATCGGGCTCTATCAATGTAGCGGCGAAGGGCCGCGTTGGCAATACCCCCGAGCGGATTCCCCTCCGGTCTCTCCCGGTCCGTCCATGCGGCGGGTTCCGACGCCGACTTATGCACCGGGTTATGCACCGTTATGCACAATGGAGTCCCCGGGGTTGCGGCACGTCGGCATCCGCGCCATCGTGGTGCGTGGCGTCGGCCGAGGAAGGCCGGACGGCGGCCCCAAGCCCGGGGGCCGTGCAGAGGAAGGGATGCAGCATCATGTCGGATGAAGTCATCGATCAGGACGAGGATATGCCGGGGGACGCGTGGATGAGGCGGTTCGTGCGGGACATCGACAGGCGTTACGTGTCGGCCGGATGCGTCGACAGGGCGACGAAGCTCATCGGCGGAATCGCCGGGCTGGCTTCGGAGCACGGGTTCTCCGTCGTCGCGCCCTCGGAACCGCTGCTCGCACGGACGCGCGCGGCCAAATGGCCGTGGCCGCACATCGTCATCCGCAACGGGGAGGGATTCCTCCTCTCCTTCCATCTGTCCGAACTGTCGAAGCCGGGGACCGCACCGAAGTCCCGCACGCTCGCCGGCACACCGAAGGGCGACGCGCCGTTGTGGATCGAGGAGCGGTCGCGCGAGTTCAAGCCGACGGGCGTGATGTCGCTGCGCGTCGACGGGGACATGCCGCACTCCCGTCAGCGTTCCATGCGCGACACGGCGAACTCCCTGATGGACGAGCGGCTTCCCGCGTTGTTCGATTCGCTGTCCGCCGAAGCGCGTGGGTGTCTCGCCCGCGCCGAGGAGGACCGGCGCCGCGAGATGACCGTCGACCAGGCGCAACGGGCGTGCCGCGGCGAACGGATGTACACGGCGTTGTGCGAGGAGGTGCGGCTGCATGACGTCCTGCAGAGCCAACGCGTCTACCTCGATCTGGTCGAGCAGCGGCTGCGCCGCACGGATCCGGAGGAGCTGCGGCAGGCGTCGGGCGACATCGCGTCGATGAGGCGTCGCATCGACGCCCGCGACCCGCTATTGTCGGGCGGCACGGCATGGATGGACCAGCCCGAACCCTCGGACGTGGACGTGTACGAGTACATGCATCGCGACAGGAGGACCGCGGTGTCGGGGCGCGTCCGCAGGGACCCGGACCGCACGCGCCGGCCTCCGCGCCACGGCGCGCCCTCGATGGGCAACGGCGGGTTCTTCGACTGATCGCGATGGTTCCGCGCCTTCCGGCGCCCCGGCGATTCCGCGCATCGGACGCTCCGGTCCATGGGAAACGCCCCGATGGCATACTGGCCGGCAATCATGCGGATGCCGCGGCGGGTTCATGGTCGTGTGAAGGGAGACCGTGAGCCCGCCGCCATACGCCGCCGGACGGATGTGTAAGGAGTATGCCGCCATGCCGAAGGTATCGAAGCGCGCCGCCGAGGCGCTGTATCCGAGCGTGCGCGAGATGTTCGAGCTCGCCGCGAACGTGCCGGACGCCGTCTCGTTCGCGATCGGGGAACCCGGGTTCGACACCCCGCAGCCGGTCATCGACGCCGCCTACCGCGCCGCGAGCCTCGGCGACACGCACTACACGCCGAACCGGGGCGCGGCCGCGTTGCGCGAGGTGTGGTGCGAGCACCGCAACGCGGCGGACGGCACCGACTACGATCCGGACACGGACGTGATCGTCACGGCCGGCGGCATGGAGGCCGTGTATCTGGCGCTGCTGGCCACGCTCGATCCGGGCGACGACATCCTCATCCCCGATCCCGGCTACGCGAACTATTTCGGCCAGGTGCGGCTCGTCGGCGCGAACGTCGTGCCGGTGCCGCTCGACGCGGCGCACGGGTTCCGTATGCAGGCGGCGGACGTGGAGGCGGCCGTCACGCCGCGCACGCGCGCGATCCTGCTCAATTCGCCGTCGAACCCGACCGGGGCGGTCATCGACCCGGAGCAGCTGGACCTCATCGCCGAGGTGTGCGAACGGCACGACCTGTGGGTGATCAGCGACGAGGTGTACCGCTCGTTCGTCTACGATCCGTCGGTCGAATGCCTGTCGATCGCCGCGGTGCCGGGCATGCGCCGGCGCACCGTGGTGGTGGACAGCTTCTCGAAGACGTTCGCGATGACCGGCTGGCGCATCGGCGCCGCGTTCGGCCCGAAGCCGATCGTCGACCGCATGACGGTGATGCAGGAGGACATCGTCTCCTGCGTGCCTGGCGCGTTGCAGCAGGGCGCCGTCGCCGCGTTGGAGGGGTCGAACGAGATCCTCGACGAGATGACGTCCGTCTACCGTGCGAATCGCGACATGGTCGTCGCCGCCGTGGCGGACATGCCGCTGGTCTCGTGCGCGACGCCCGACGGCGCGTTCTACGTGCTGGTCGACGTGCGCGCCACCGGCATGGACGATCATGATTTCGCGGTCGATCTGCTGCATCACGCCAAGGTGGTGGTGACGCCCGCCTCCGGGTTCGGCGGGCGCGGCCGCGGCTACGTGCGTCTGAGCTACGTGGGCACGCCCGAGGCCACCGCCGAGGGACTGCGCCGCATGCGCGCGTATCTGGAGTCCCTCGCCGCCGCCGTGGAGTGACGCCGGGGACGCTCCGCTACTCTTCGGCGACCAGCTCGAGGTAGGAGTCGTTCCACAGATCCTCGTCGCCGTCGGGCATGAGGAGCACGCGTTCCGGGTTCAGTGCCTGGACGGCGCCCTCGTCGTGGGTGACGAGCACGATCGCGCCCTCGTATTTGGCGATGGCCTTGAGGATCTCCTCGCGCGAGGCGGGGTCGAGGTTGTTGGTGGGCTCGTCGAGCAGCAGCACGTTGGCGCGCGAGGTGACGAGCGTGGCGAGCGCGAGTCGCGTCTTCTCGCCGCCGGAGAGCACGCGGGCGGGCTTCATCGCGTCGTCGCCGGAGAACAGGAACGAGCCGAGGATGGATCGCGCCTGCGTGTCGTTCAGTTCGGGGGCGACGTGCGTGAGGTTCTCGAGCACGGTGGCGTCGAGGTCGAGCGTGTCGTGCTCCTGCGCGAAGTAGCCGATCTTGCAGCCATGGCCGTAGTCGACGGATCCGGTGTCGGGCTGTTCGATGTGGGCGAGCAGCCGCAGCGTGGTGGTCTTGCCGGCGCCGTTGTAGCCGAGGATGACGACGCGCGAGCCCTTGTCGATGGCGAGGTTGACGCCGGCGAACACGATGTTGGAGCCGTACGCCTTGGAGATGTCCTTCGCCATGATCGGGGTCTTGCCGCAGGGCGCGGGCTCGGGGAAGCGGATGTCCGCCACCTTCTCCTTCTTCTGCGCCTCCGAGGTGTTCTCGAGGAGCTTCTCGGCGCGGCGCATCATGTTCTGCGCGGCGACGGCCTTCGTGGCCTTGGCGTGCAGGCGGATGCCCTGCTTCATGAGGCGTTCGGCCTTCTTCTCGGCGACCTCGCGCTCGCGGCGGCGGCGCTCCTCGTCGACGACGCGCTGGTGCAGGTACGCCTTCCAGCCGAGCGAGTACATGTCGATCTGGCCGAGCTGGGCGTCGAGATGCCACACCTTGTTGACTACCTCGTCGAGCAGTTCGGTGGAGTGGGAGATGACGAGGAATCCGCCCTCGTACTTCTTGAGGTAGCCGCGCAGCCATTCGATGGAGTCGGCGTCCAGATGGTTGGTGGGCTCGTCGAGGATGAGCGTGTCCGCGTCGGAGAAGAGGATGCGCGCCAGTTCGATGCGTCGGCGCTGGCCGCCGGATAGGGTGCCGAGCTGCTGCTCCATGACGTCCTGCGGCAGTCCCAGGGAGGCGGCCATCGCGGTCGCCTCGGACTGGGCCGCGTAGCCGCCGGCCTTGTCGAAGTCCTGCATGGCCTTGTCGTAGCGGTTCATGGCCTTCGTCATCACGTCCGGGTCCGGGTCGGTCATCTCCTTCTCGGCCTTGCGGATGCGGTTGATGATCGTGGCGATGTCGCGCGCGCTCATCATGCGGTCGAGCGCGGTCTGCTCCGGATCGGCGGCGTGCGTGTCCTGCGGCAGGTAGCCGAGCTTGCCGGAGACGCGCACCTTGCCGGCGGTGGGCAGCATGTCGCCGGTGATGACGCGGGTCAGCGTGGTCTTGCCGGCGCCGTTGCGCCCGACGAGACCGATCTTGTCTCCTTTGGCGACATGGAAGTCGCACGGATGCAGCAGGGTCCTCGCCCCGATCTGAATCTCCAGACCCTGTGCGTCGATCGCCATGTCGCCTCACCCGTCGCTTTCCGTATAGTCGCTTATCGTTCTCAAGCCGTTCTCAAGCCAACGAACACTATAACGGAAGGCTGGAAAATCACTCGCCTGCGGCCTCCTTGACGCAGCGGAGCGCGTTGAGCGTGCGCGGGTAGCCGATGTACGGCATGATCTGGGAGACGACGGCGATGAGGAACGTCTTGTCGTTGCCGACCGCCAGGTTCGCCTTCGCGTGGGCCGTGAGCTGTGGCTCGCAGCCGCCCTGCGCCGCCAGATAGCACAGGGTGATCATCTCGCGTTCGCGGGTGCCGAGCCCGCCGCGCGTGTAGTAGTCGCCGAAGCAGTTGTCGGCCAGCCACTTGTTGATGTGGCGCGTGTCCTCGGGGCCGGAGGAGGCGAATCCACGCATCCCCTCGCCGAAGATCTCGACCTGCTTGGCCTCGCCGGCCGCCGCACGGGTGTCCGGCGTGGTGGTGGACTGGCCTTCGAGCGGCAGGTCCACGCCCGCTTCGACGAGCACGTCGTTGGTGATGTTGAGGAACGGCAGTACGCGGCCGAACCCGCAGTAGGCGACCGCCTGGTAGGTGACCTCCTTGGCCTGGACGGGCGTCACGCCGCTTTTCAGGGCGACGGGCAACAGCATCGCGTACGCGTCCGTCCCCTGGCAGCCGATGAGCGCGGCGAGGATCGCCATCGAACGCGTGGCGTCGTCGAGGTCGGGATGGTTCGCGCCCGGCTCGCGCACGACCTCGCCATAGGCGAAGTCCGAGAAGAATCCGATGAACTCCGGATCGCACTTGGCGAGCGTCGGTTTGCCGTCCGCGAACAATCCGTCCTTCTTCCTGCTGAACATGATCGGTCCTTTCCTTGGCGCGGCCCGCCGCGCGGTTCCATCGTTCCGACGCCAGCGTAGGAGTCCCGCGCGGCCCCGGTCAAATGCCCGCCGTCTCGCGCACGTCATACGGGACGGGCATGACGGGCGCGACTACACTGATGGATAGTCGCAGATCTTGTGGAACCGAGGAGGCCGCCATGGATACACCGAACGATGCGGAACGTCGCACGACCCTGCTGCACACCGCCTATACGGCAGCCGACGTACGCGGGATGGAACGCCCCCTGCTGGACGACGGCGTGCCGCTGATGCGCATGGCGGCCAACGCGGTGGCGCACACCGCCGCGGCCATGCTCGACGACGAGGGCATCGACATCGAGGAAGCGGTCGTCACGCTGCTCGCCGGCGCGGGCGACAACGGCGGCGACGGCCTGTTCGCCGCGGCCATGCTCGCCGAGGAAGGCGCCCAGGTGAACGCCGTGGCGGTCGGCCGCTCCCTGCACGACGAGGCGTTCGCCGCGTTCGTGCGCGCCGGCGGCAAGATCCTCGTACTCGATCCGGAGGCCGAGATTCCCGGTTGCGCGTCCGGGTTCACGCCCGGTGAGGCGGGCGAACGGCTCGAGACGGCGGTCCGGGTGGCGCGCCGCTCGCATCTGGTGATCGACGCGATGACCGGCATCGGCCTGAACGGCCCGCTGCGCGGGATTCCCGCGGCGCTCGCCGCCTCGCTGGGTATGCCGGCGAAGGACGCGCGCGACGGGGGTTCGCCGCTGCCCGACGTCCCGGCGTCGGCCGGACGCGAACCGGAAGGCGACCTGCCGCTCATGCTCGCCGTGGACACGCCTTCCGGCGTCGGCGTGGACGACGGTTCGCTCGTCGGCGCGTACGTTCCGGCGGACGCGACCGTCATGTTCGGCGCGATGAAGCCGTGTGCGGTGCTGCCGCCGGCCACGTTCGCATGCGGCCGCATCACCCTGGTCGATTTCGGTTTCGATCTGGACGGCGTCGAACCGGCCGTCGAGGCGGTGGGCCGCGATCTCGCCGGCCAGGCGGTGCGTCTGCCGCGCGTGGCGGACGCGAAGTATTCGCGCGGCGTGACGGGACTGGTCACCGGTTCGACGCGTTATCCGGGCGCGGCCGTGCTGACCGCGCGCGCGGCGGCCCGCACGAACGTGGGCATGGTCCGCTATCTCGGCCCGGAACGCGCGCAGGACATGGTGCTCGCCGCGCTGCCGGAGGCCGTGATCGGCAAGGGCCACGTGCAGTCGTGGGTGGTGGGTTCCGGCGTGCCCGGCAACGACGCGGACCCCGAACTGAAGGACATCCAGCGTGAGACGATCGCCGCGTTGCTCGCCCATTACGCCGTCGACGACGACGAGACCGCGGGACGGGCTGCGCTGATGCCGCCAATCGTCGTGGACGCCGGCGCGCTCGACCTGTTGCCCGACCATGTGGCCGCCCAGGTGGTGCTGACGCCGCATGCGGGCGAACTGGCCCGCATGCTGGGCGTCTCCCCCGCCGACGTCGCCGCCGAGCCGTTGCGGTTCGCGCGCGAGGCGCAGACACGCACCGGAGCCACGGTGCTGCTGAAGGGGGCGGCGACGATCGTCGTGAACGGCTCCTCCCGTGTGCTGGTCGCCGGCGCGGGGCCCGCATGGCTGGGAACCGCAGGCGCGGGTGATGTGCTCGCCGGCATGACCGGCGCCCTGCTCGCCCAGATGGACGTGGACGATGAGGGCGACGGCGATGCCGATGACGATGACGAAACCCCGTCGGTCGATCCGGAGCTCATCGCCGAGACGGTCGCCGCGGCCGCCTGGCTGCACGGCTCGGCGGCGGCCATCGCCTCCGAATCCGAACAGTGCGGCTGGCAGCCCCCGGAGCTGTTCGGCATGAACGGCCACCGTCAGCGCTTCAACACGCTGGGGCATCCGATCGTCGCCTCCGATGTGGTCGCGGCGATTCCGGACGCCCTGGCGGACGCGATCTCCTGACCGCGGCGGTGCCGGTCACTGCCTTATCCTGCCGTTCTAAAGCGAACGACTGCGCAGAAGCGGACTCGTCGCCTATCAGGCGTCCGCGCGCGGCGGAGTCATCCATGCCACTGTCGACGGCGACCGGGTGAGTCTCGGCGGCACGGCGGCGTTGTTCTCCGTCGGCGAAATCCTGCCCGACCCGTCCAAACGATCAGGACCGGTCGCGCCTGACCGCCGGCATCGGCCGTCAGGCGTGGCGTCTGCGCCGGATGGCCAGTCCCAGGCCGGCGGTGGCGAGGAGAACCACCGCGCCGCCCAAGCCAAGTGCTGCGGCACCGGTCGCGGAGAGAGCGTCGCCGGGCTTGCCGGCAACCTTGTCTCCGCTCGCGTTCGGGTTGTCCGGATTGCCCGGATCACCCGGGCTGTCCGGATTGCCCGGATCACCCGGGCTGTCCGCGTCGCCCGGGCCTCCGGGGTTCTGTGTACCGTCCCCGACCACGTGGATGGTGAATTCGGCGGTCTGCCCGTCGGCGGTCACCGTGACCGTGGTCGAACCGGCTTTGAGGCCGGTGAATGTGACGGTCTCGCCCGTCGCGGAATCGGCGGAGACCACGGAACCGTCGGCGGCGCTCCAGGTGATTTCGGCGCCCTCGGCCAGTCCGTTGGCGACGGCGGTCAGCGTGGTCTTCTCGCCTACCCTGACCGTCACGTCTTTGACGGAGCGGTTCGCGGCGTCCAATACGGTCAGCAACTTCGCGGGCGTGGCACCGCCGTCGCGTACGCTCACGGTGAAGGTGGTGGTTCGCTGCGGGTCGAGGTTGAGGCTCACGGTGACGGTGACGGAGTCGGCCGCCTTCGAGGAGTCGAAACCGGTGATCGTGTATTCGTCGGAGCCGAGCACGCGCCGTTCACCGGTCGAGGCATCGGTCAGGGTGATTTCCAGCCCGGAGGCATCGAATTCGTCGCCTACCACATACTCGGTTTTGGCGGGCTGCTTGGTGACGTTGATGGCACCGGAGCCGGGGATGGACGGCACGGAACCGTGGTAGGCCTTGGTCACGCGCACGTATTCGGCGCGGGTGATCGGCAGGATCGTGCCGTGGCGCTTGAGGAGTGTGCCGAAGTCGATGTCGCTGCCCTTCGACCATGCGCTGCCCTCCTGGCCGGCCGGAACGGTGTTGTTCAGATCGGTGGTGCGGAACGGCTGGTATCCCTTGCCGCCGTCGCGGATGTAGTCGGCCATGAGTCCCCATGTGGGCACGGCGTCGCCGTCCGCGTCCTTAGACCAGTCGTCCTCGTTGTATTCGAAGAGCTCCGGCCCTTCCATCTTGGATTTGTAGCCTGCGCCGAAGATCTGGTCGGCGGAGGTCAGGGCCTCCCAGTCGCCGGTCTTGTCGGCGCTGGCGTAGTTGGTGCCGGTGGTCACGGAGTAGAAGTCCTTGCTGCGTTCCAGCGAGATCACGCCGTCACGGTTGCGCGAACCGGCCTTTGTGGACATCGACCGGTAGTACCAGTCACCGACCTTGGTCACGGTGATGTCGAGCGCGGGGGCGGAGAAGTCGATCCACTTGACCGGGTCGGAGAAGGTTCTGAAGTCCTTGGTGGTGACGTAGTACATGTTCGTCGCGTCGGACTTGTTGAACTGTTCGTTCGGATCGGAGCTCACGGCGAAGTACACGACATACTGTTGCCTCGCAGCGTCCCAGAACGCTTCGGGCGCCCATGCGCAACCGCCGTCGGTCTTGGACGCCACATCCGGATAGGAGACGTTCCAGTGCACCAGGTCATCGGATTCGTAGATCGCCAGCTTGGTGCTGCCGCTGCCGGGCGTAATGGCATCGGTCCACGGTTTCTCCGAGCCGTTCCGCCTGCGTTCGTAGATGCTCAGATCGGTGGCGAGCAGATAGTATGCGCCGTTCTCGCCACGCAGCAGGAACGGGTCGCGCAGACCTTTGTCGTACTGGTCCGAGGTGAGCACGGGATCGCCGTCCTCGGTCAGATCGGTCCAGTTGGTGCCGTCTTGGCTGGTGGCGAAATAGATCTGCTCGTCGGTGGCCTTGGTCTCGCCGCCGGTGAAGTACGCGAACAGATAGTCGGTGGTCTTCGTGGGGTCGAAGGCGTTCCGCCCATCACCGGCGTCGGTGTCGCCTCGCGTCTGACGGGAGGTCGTCTCATCCGCCGCACTTCCATCCGCGGCGTAGGCCGCCGCGGCGGTTATGGCGGGCGATCCCGAAAGGAGAAGCGCGGCCGAAAGCATGGCCGCCGTCAATGTCCGTATACGCATCATTGCCCTCTGTCTCATCATCGATGCACCGGTGCATCAATGCCCTTTGCCTTGTCCATTCGTTTCGTGAGCGTTCACAAAACCCCTTTATCATCGCACTCCCCCACGGCCGCGACACCTTGGCCGGACCATCGGAAAACGACAAGCATACGGCAGAAAACGACAACGGAGCACCCGAGGCCACGCCCACGCTCCGTATCCGACATGGAAGACGGTGATGCCGGATACGGAGCGCCCCGGGTCCAGGGACGATTCCATATCCGGCATCACCGGTTCATCAGGCCGTCACACCGACGGCCGCGTCATGCGCGGCGCTTGCGCCAGACCGTCAGGCCGACGCCCGCAGCGGCAAGGACGGCCACCATGCCCAGCACACCGGCCACGGCGCTGCCGGTCGCGGGCATGCCGCCGTTATCGTTGCCGTCACCGCTCGGTTCGCCCGCATCAGGCCGCAAACCACCCTGCTGCTGCGCACCGGTCTGTGGCTTCGGCGCGGGTGTCGGCTCCGGCTCCGGCTCGGGTGTCGGCTCCGGCTTGGCGGCGACCTTGACGGTGTCGGCGCTGGTCAGCTCGAACGTCTTCGACGGGGACGCGCCGGCGGTGCCCGGCTGCGCGTTCTGGAGCACGCCGGTCGTGTTCTCGCCGACCGCCTTCGCGAACACGGTCTTGCCCGCGTCCGCATCGGTCAACGTGTACTCGGCGGCGGTCGCACCGTCGATGGCGACGGCCTTCGCGACGTCCGCGGCATCGGCGGAATCCGCACGATACCACTGGACGGACGCGAGCTTCCAACCATCGTTGAACGCGGCCGTCAGCTTCGTACCCACCGGAGTCACGGCATCACCGGAACCGGAACCGGCGACCGCGCCCGTGACGGACACGGACGGCGTGGTCTCCGGCGGCACGCCCTCGTACGTCACCGGCACGGTCGTGATCGTGCCGTCCGCGCCGTAGGTCATGCGCGCGATGCGCACCTCGCGCTTGTTGCCGGTGCGGATCCGTTCGCCGGTGTCGGCGTCGACGCCGCGCGGACGCATCTCGTCGGTGAGGAACGCGTGGTACACGATGTACCAGTCGTCGGTGCCGGGAACCTGCAGGATCGAATGGTGCCCGGTGCCGAGGATGCCCTTCGACGTGTCCTGGTTGAGGATCTCGCCTCCGTACTCCCACTTCGTTACCTTCGCCAGGCTTTCGCCGCGGGCCATCGCGTAGCCCACACAGTAGCGCGGATCATTGGTGTCGTGCTTGGAATACGTGAAGTAGTAGATCCACGTCCTGCCGGACTTGTCAGCGGGGTCCTTGCGGGCGGTGAGATACTGCCCCTCGTTGAGCCCCTGCGCGGCGGTCCTGCCGACCTGATGCTTCGCGCCGACGGTCTTCATGTCGTCGTTGAGCCGTGCGTAGGCGCCTCGGTCCCCGGACTGGCCCCAGGTGAGCCAGTACGAGCCGTCGGCGGGGTCGACGAAGGCGGCCGGATCGATGTTGGAGGTCACCTTGCCGTCCTTGCCGGCGCCGGCGTCGCCCTGGAGCACGTAGCCGGACGTGATCGTGCCGCCCTTGGCCGGATCGGAGATGGCCACGTTGGTCTGGTTCGTGCCCTTCGCTCCCTCGTTGCCCGAGAAGTACAGGTAGAACCTGCCGTCGCGTTCGACGAACCCGGGCGCCCACGCCGTGGAGGTGCGCTTGGGCAGGATGTCGGAATCCGGGGTGCCGTCGAGGTTCTGGTCCTTCAGATCCACCACGACGCCCTTGTCCTCCCAATTCACCAGATCGGACGATTCGAAGGCGTGGATCTGCGATCCGCTCCAGCCGGAATGGCCGTCGGTGGTCGGGAAGATGTAGTACTTGCCGCCCCAGGCCACGACCTGCGGGTCGGCGAAGAACATGCGTCCGGTCTCGCCGGTCGGAGCCTTCTGGCCGGGGATGCGGATCGGGGTGACGAGCACCTGCGCGGAGACGTCGTACACCTGCGACGCGGACCCGTCGGCGGCGGTGACCTTGACCTTGAACGGCTTGGTCAGGTCCTGGGTCGCCGGGATCGCGGAGCCGTCCGCCATCGTGACGGTGGCGCCCTTGGCCGCGGTGAAGGTCAGCGAGAGCTTCGATGTGTCGGTCTTCGTGCCGTCGCTGCCGCCGGCCGGCGTCCAGTAGTCGAGCACCAGGGCGAGCCGCTTGTCGCCGTTCCCGCCGTCGCTGACGGTCTGCGAGAGCACCTGGTTGTTCGGCGCGGTCTTCTCCACGGTCAGTCCCAGATCGGCCGCCGGAGTCTGCGCCTTGTCCACGGTGAATCTCACGGTCACCTTGCGCTGCCCTTCCGCGACCTCGCGGGCGGAGGTCATGTCGAGGATGATGTTGTCTTCCGGCCCCCAGCGCACGGCGCGGATGGTGGCGTAGCGCTCGCCGCCCTTGGTCTGGGGGCTCTTGCGCGCGTGGATGGCGGTGTACAGCTTGCCGTCGAGGCCGGTGAAGTAGGCGTTGTGCCCCGGCCCCCACTGGCCTTGGATGTTCGTGGATGTGAGCAGCGGCGCGTTCTCCTTGCGCCAGCTGGACAGGTCGAGCAGGTTCGAGCCCTCCTCGGCCGTCAACTGGCCGACCGCATAGCACGGCTTGGTGGCGGCGCCGGAGTAGGTGACCACGATCTTGCCGTCATGGTGCAGCGCGTAGGGGCCTTCCACGATCGGATACTCCGCGTACCGCTCCCATCCGGCGTCGGGCCGTGCGACGATCACCGGCGTGGACGTCAGCACGGCCGGGTTCGCCGGGTCGAACGTGGCGATCTTGAGATCGGCGGTGCCGGCCTTCTCCTTGGTGCGGGTCTCGTCCGTGTATACGATGCGGTCGGACCACATCGCGTACCAGGTGCCGTTGTTCTCGAAGGCGGTCATGTCGATGGTGTTGCCCCGCGGCTGGGTCATCGACCCGTCGGCGAGCCTCACCTCCTTGCGCTTGGACCATTCCCAGTCGTTCGGATTGGCGGGGTCGCCACCCTTCTTCAGCGGCACGATCTGGCTCTGCATGTTCTGCCAGACGTCGCCGTAGGCATAGTAAAGGTACGTGATGCCGTTGATCTCATGGATTTCGGGCGCCCACGCGAGCATCTCGTCCTCGGAATCGGGCGTGATCTTGGTGACCTTGGCGGTCTGCAGGCCCTCGATGGTCTTCGAGGGTCCGCGCATGTACAGCCGCTTCTGGCCGTTGTGCTCGCCGCCGACCGAATCTCCGGTGGTGGACACGAAGTAGTAGCTGCCGTTGTAGACGAACACCTCCGGGTCGGGGCTGCCCACGTCGCTGGTCTTGCCGTTCACCATCTCCGTGAGGAACGGGAAGTCGTAGTCCTTGGATTCCACGGTGCCGGTCACCTCGTAGGTGCCTGCCTTCTTCGTGTTCACCTTGGCCAGCTCGTCGGCGTTCCAGTTGACGGGGAGCTTGCTGGTGGTGCCGTCGCTGTATGTGGCGGTGACGGAGCCGAGATCGGCCGCGGTGGGCGCCTTGTCGCCCACGGTCAGCGTCTTCTCGATGGGCTTGGACGCCCCTTCGACGCCGGTGTTCACGGCCTGGAGGAACCGCGCGCGCAGACGCTTCGCCTCGGCCCGTGTGAGCACGAAGCGGCCGCCCACCAACGCGTCGGCCACGCCGATGTCCGGCTTGCTCTCGCCGGCGGCGGCCACACGCTCGCCGGCGGTCACACGCTCGCCGGCGGTCACTTCGGCGAAGTCCTTGGTGGACGCCCGGTAGGTGTTGCCGTCGGCGTCCTTCCAGGTGACGCGGTAGGCGTCAAGCGCGCTGTCGTACTGCGCGGTGGGCGCGATCACGTCGCCGCCGTCCGCGTCGAAGGTGACGAGACCGACCTGCTTGTAGGCGATGAGGTCGTCGGAGGTGAAGAACAGCACCTTGCCCTTGGCAGCGGGGTCCGGGGTTTCGGTGTTCTTGTTGCTTTTGGCGTCCGTCTGGTTGGCGAGCACGCCGAAGGTGCCGTCCTTCATGCGGAACACGTACGGGTTGGACATCCACTTGGCTCGGCCGTTGAGCTCGTTGGCGCCGGTGAAGTCGGCCGCGGCGTACAGCACGCCCTCGTTGAGGTTCAACGCCTCGTAGGTCTTGCCGTCGTCGCTCAGGGCCAGATGCATCGAGGCCTTGCGGTTGAGGTTGGAGCCGGGGATGGTGTAGGAGGCGCCATAGACCGCGTGCCTTTCCGCGATCTTCACGTTGTACGTCCGGCTGTTCGAGGGCTGTCCCTCATGGGTGGCGGTGACGGTGAGCGTCACGTCGGCGAGCCCCTTGCCGTCCGTGTTGCCGACCACCTTGCCGTCCTTGACGAGCGTGTCGTCGGAACTGGTCCAGCTCAGCGCCACGGCACCGGACTTGGCGGGCAGCGTGTCCCCCGCCGCGAGCACATACGGCAGGTCGAGGCCATCCAGCGCCTCGGCCGGCGAGGTGGTGTCCGCGGGGACGGTGGCCTCGAATTCCCTCGTGGCGGTTTGTCCGCCGAAGCTCACCGTCGCGGTGAGGGTGACGGTGGCGTTCCGCGTTCCGCGCGTCACCGTGCCGTCGGCGGCGATGACGTCCGGCGCGCTGGACCGCCATGCGATGGTCGAGCCGTAGTCACCGGCGGTGGGCAGCGTGAGGTTCGACGTGACGTCGCCCAGATCCCCCAGGTCGAGCGAGTCGGCCGCTTTCCGCGCCACGGCCTGCTTGGTGGCATCGGTCCGCGCGTCGGCGAACACCTCGCGCACCTGCGTCTGGTCCAGCGCGGAATCGTAGAAGCGCACGTCCTGCACGGCTCCGCCCCAGGTCTTGTCGGCGGCGTAGTTCGACCTGCCGATGTAGGTCTCCAGGGTCTCGCCGAAACCGGCCAGGGTCAGGTCAGCCGAACGCTTGGCCTCGGACACCTTGACGCCGTTGAGGTACCCGGTGATGGACGTCGCATCGATGACGGTGGTGTAGTTGGCCCACTTGCCGAGCAACCCGGTGGTGTCCGTGTCGGACAGGCCGATTTCGGTGTTCCACGGTTTGGCGGCATCGGTGCCGTCGGTGATGACCGACTTGAACTTGCCGTAGCTGGGATTGAGCAGCCAGTAATGCACCGGCGTGGGCCCCTGCGTGCCGAAGTAGAGCGCGGCGGTGTTCGCCTTGGCCGTGTCGTTCCTCAGCCAGGCGCTGATGGTGACGGTGTTCTTGGATTGGAACTTCGCCGCCAGTCCGTCCGGCAGCTTGATGTATTCGGCGCCGCTGGACTTGCCGCCGCCGAATGTGGCGCCTTCGCCGCCGGCGAAGGTCACGCCCTTCGACTCACCGTTCAGCTTGTTCGCGGATGAGTCGTCGGCGTCGGTCTCAAGCGGATAGCTGGCGATGGGGTCGGGGACCGTCGCCGTGTCCGCGGCCGCGGCGGGCGCCACGGCCACCATGAACTGGGCAAGGGAAAGCGGCACCGCGACCAATGCGGCGAGCGCCTTCCGTAATGGGGTTGTCATACTCGCTCCTTCTGTGTGTATCGGGTTGGATGTGGGTTGGATCGGATGATGCATGGGCATGTCGATCGTGCGTCGGATCGGATCGGCGATGGCCTCCTACCTGTCCGCACGGCGCCGTGAGACGACCATCGCCACGGCGCCGCCGGCGATCATGGTCGAGGCGGCGAGGATGGCGCCGACGATCGACGCCCCGGTGGCCGGCAGTCGCCTGACGTCCGTGCCGCCGGCCGCCACGGTTCCCGCCTCGTCCCGGGGCTTGCCCGCGCTGCCGTGGCCGCCGTCGCCATCGCCGGAGTCGCCATCGCCGGGATCGGTCGTGTTTCCGGGATGCTCGCCGCCCGGATTGTCCCCGCCGCCCGGATTGTCCCCGCCGCCCGGATTGTCCTCGCCGCCCGGGTTCGTCCCGGCCGGCACGAGGCCTTCGATGGCGTCGTCGACCAATGCGGTGGCCTTGGCGATCGAAGCCGATGTGGAGGCGGATCCCGCCGCCACGACCTTGGCGATTTCGACCGCCTCGTCGAGCGCGGCGAGGGATTCGGCCGTGTATCCGTCACGGTCGATGCCCTCGGCCTTGGTGATGGCGGCGTTCAATCCGTCCATACCTTCCGGCTTCGAGGCCTGGGTGAGGGTGAAGTCGTCGATGGTGCCGTACAGGCCGCCGGCGAGCGCCGCGTCGAGCGTGACGGTCACGGTGCCGGACGCTCCCACGACGATGTTCGGCACGGTGGCGGTGGAATCGAGCTCTGTGTTGATGGCGGTCATCGGATTGGCGTAGTCCTTGCCGTCGGCGCTGGCTTTGAGGGTCATCGTGTCCGTGTCCGACATGTCGGTGCCGCGCACGGTGGCGGTGAGCTGGTAGGCGCCGGGCTTGAGGCCGGTGACGGTCTGGGAGGCGCTGAATCTCGCCCCTTTGCCGCCGTCCTTGCCGGACCAGTAGTACAGGCCGTAGCTGCCGTCGGAGGAGTTGCCGCTCTTCTTGCGGGTGAATTGGGCGTCTGCTTCGGATCCGGGGTCGAGCGTGACGGTCCACTTGCCCATGTCGTCGTCCTCGAAGCTGGGGTTGGACAGATGGTTGGTGGGGGTCACGGTCACGACGGCCTTCGCGGTATGGCCGGAGGCGGTGACGCCGGTAACGGTGAAGGTGCCCGATCCGGCGGCCCAGTCCAGGGATCCGCGCCATGTGACGTCCTCCTGTTCGTTCCTGCCGTCCTTGTAGGTGAGGGTGACCTGCCGCGGCAGCGTGACGGTTTCCCCTTCGGGGACGGTGACGGTCGTGTCTTCGACGCCGAGGAACGTGTGCGGCGCTGCGGCGCCGGTGCGGATATAGTCGAACGAGTTCAGCGATCCGAGCGCGTTGCCCTTGGCGTCGAAGAGCGCCATGTTGTCCCAGCCGGAGCCGTCGGTGGTGCCGGCCCAACCGCCGGACTTGTAGTAGCCTTTGGCATATTCGCTGATCCAGCCGGAACCGTATTTGCGCCATTTGTCGCGGTTCGCCTCGATTTGTTCGGGAGTGTCGGCCGGGCCGACCGCGATCCATGCCGGCTCCCAGTAGAAGAAGCCGAGACCGTCGTCATGGCCGTCGCCGTCGTTGTCTCCGATGGCGCTGATCGCGGCCGCCACGTCGTGGATGTTGTCGGCCTGCCCCTGCGGGCTGACCGGATAGGCCTTGAGTTTGTCGGCGTTGTGGGGGCCGTAGTTGTTCTTGTATCCGTCGGTGTCGGCGATCTGGTAGGGCCATGCGGTCTCCGCGATCATGACGTCCTTGTGGTGGGTCTTCGCCACGGTCCTGAGCACGTTCGCCACCTGGGCGATGCTGGTGGAGCCCCAGGCGTAGAACGACATGGCGAACACGTCGTAGTCGATGCCCCGCCGTTCGAAGTCGTCGGCCCATGAGGCCTTGGCCTTCTGGTTGAAGTGCAGCGCCACCTTCACGGCGTGCTCTCCGTCGGCGTCGGTTTCGGGGTAGACCTCGCGCACGGCCGCGCTGCCGGCCTTGTAGATCTTGGCCATGTCGGCGGCGCCGGAGATGCCGGTGATCTTGTTGTTGGATTCGTTGCCGACTTGCACCATGCCCACGTCGACCCCGGCCGCCTTGAACTTCTCCAGGGATTCCTTGGTGAAGTCGTGGACCGCCTCGGCCATCTTGTCCGGGTCGGAGACGTACTGCCTCCACGCCTTCGGCGCCGGCTGTCCGTCGGGCCAGAAATCGGAGTAGTGGAAGTCCACCAGCACTTTCATGCCCGCCTCGGTGGCACGTTTGCCGATCCGGATGGCGCGGTTCACGTCCACGTTGCCGGCGCCGTATCCGTTGCCGTTCGCGTCGAACGGATCGTTCCACACGCGCACGCGGGCATAGTTCACGCCGGCGTTCCTGAGGATCCGTACCGCGTCCTGCCGTTCTCCCTGCGGATTACGGTAGGTGACGCCGCTTTCCTCTTCGCTGAGCAGCGACGAGAAGTCGGCTCCGGTGATGAAGTCGGAGCTCAGTCCTTCGATCTTCCCGACGTTCACCTCGCCTTCGGGTACGCCGCCGTCCGTCGCGTCTTCCGCCGCGGACGCGGGAACGGCTCCCGCGCCGAGCGCCACGGCCAGAGCCGCGGACGCCGCCAACAGGCGTATCCCCGACCGGCCACGGCGCCTCTCCCGTGCGGCATCATGCGTCAGCGCATTCATGTTCATGGTTCTTCCTTTCTTCGGTACACCGGTGTCTCTTCATGAGACGACCACGGAAATCCTTCCGGGTCGCCCCGCGGAACGTCATGAGCGGCGTCTGCGCCAGACGACCGTGCCGATGCCCGCGGCGGCCATCAGCGCGGTCACGCCGGCCAGACCGGACGCCGAGACGCCGGTCGCCGGCAGCTTGACGTGGGCGGGGACGTCATCGGCCGCATTGTCCGTCTCATGCCGATCGATTGCGCCGCCCGCGCCCTCCGAGGTCCCCGGTCCGACGGGCTTGCCCGGGGCGGCCGGCGTCTCCGGATTGACCGTTTCGCCGCCGTCGCCTTCGCCGCCGGCGGCACCGTCCGCCTCGACGATCACGTTCATCGTGACCGTCCTGTTGGCGTCGGAAAGTTCCTCGGACGGGGTCATGTCGAGGATGAGACGGTCGTCCGCGCCCCAGTGGACACGACGGATGTAGGCGTCGCGGCCGTTGGTCTTCTTCACCGCGTCGCCGGTGCCGTCGCCCTTTCCGCCGCCGTTGAAGCCGTCGGCGCGGGTGACGTGCGAGTAGGTGTGGTAGACGAACAGCAGCTCGCCGTCCGGGCCTTCGGCGAACGCGGCGTGGCCGGGGCCGGACTGCCATTCGCCGTCGACCAGGGAGGAGAACAGGGTCGGGGTCATCGGCTTGCTCCAGCTGGCCGGATCCATGAGGTCGGCGTCCACCGCGGCGGACTGGTAGCCGAGCGTGTAGCGCCCGTCCACGCGGCGGGCGGAGTACGTCACGTAGTAGCGTCCGTCATGCTCGATCGCGTATTGGCCCTCATAGGCGCCGCCGGCCTCCCATGCGTAGTCCTTGCCAGGCAGTTCGACTAGATTCGGATCGTTCCTGTTCGAAGCGGCCTTGATCTTCCACGGCGTGGACTCGTCGATGGGGCTGATCGCGAACCCGGCCCACATGTAATACGCCTTGCCGGCATGGTTCTTCAGGAAGGTCATGTCGCAGAACGATCCCATCCAGGTCCTGCCGTCGGCGTAGGTGATGATGCGCGGCGTATCCCAATTGGCGGCGACGGTCGGATCGAGGTCGTAGCCGTCCGCATCCTGCCTGAGCTGCATGATCGCGGACTGCGTGTTGGTGTCCTCCGCGCCGTTGGCCAGACTGTTCACCGCGAACAGGATGGAGAGCCTGCCGCCGATGCGATGGATCTCGGGCGCCCAGAAGCTGCCTTCCATCTCGTATGTCCGGCCGCTGTCGCCGAGTTCGATCCGCTCGCCCGGTTTCAGCAGCACGGATTCCAGCTTGTTGCCGCCGGTCGCGCCGTCGAGCGTCCGTTCGGGATCGCCGGCCGTATCGGCGAGCGCCTCGATGCTGTCCCCGGAGCGGATCGCGAGGTAGTTGCCTTTGCCGTCGGGCAGCAGTCGGCAGTCGCCGTTGGTGTCGTTGGTGGCGGTGAACAGGTACTTGGTCTCGGTCACTTCCCTGCCGTCGACCTTGTGCCTCCACGCGAATTTGTACAGGTCGGGGTCGGCGCGGTCCTCGGCGAACGGCACGGTGTAGTCCTTGCCCGTGGCCTTCGGATCATAGTTCGTCTGCCGCACGGTGCCGTTGATGGTGTAGACGCCGGGCTTGCCCGTGTCCACGGTGGAGGTGTCCCATGAGACGGGCAATGTGCCGGTGGAGCCGTCGGAATAGTCGAGGGTCACCTGCTTGGGCAGGTCGGCCTTGGCGATGTCGGAGTGCCGCGCGACGGTGACGTCGTCGAATTCGCGGTGGCCGGTGTTGGTCACGCGGCCGAAACGCTTGGTCAGCGCGTCTGCCAGATCGTCGCCGATCGGCACGGCGTATCCGGGCACGTAGTCCTCGATGCCGATCGCCGTGGCGACGGCGCCGGACCGGGGCACTTCGCCTTCGACGACATCGCCGTGCACGGAATCCGGTCCGTCGAGCTCGGCGAAGGTGGTGTGTTTCCTCACGCCGTCGTCGTCCGTCCATCCGACCACATAGCGGTCTTCGGCGGAATCGTAGACGGCGTAGGGATCGTTCACGCCGTTGGTCTCGCCCACGTTCACCGTATTGTCGTTCTTTTCCTGTTCGAAGGTCTGGAAGTCCTTCGTGGTGGCGATGAGCACGCTCGTCCTAGCGGAGGCGTCCGGCGTGCCGGTGGCCTGGTTGTATTGGAAGCCGGTGAGTGTGGCGATCACGCCGTAGGAACCGTCTTTGCGCACGAACACGTTCGGATTGATGAGGCCGGTGCCGGTGTCCTTCCGGGCCGAGTAGGTGCGCGAGAACATGATGCCGTAGTTCTTGTTGAGCGGCGTCCAGGCGGCCGGTTCACCGGCGCCGCCATCCGCGCCGTCAAGCGCCAGATGGAGGCTGTAGGCGGACGAGCCGTCGTTGCCCTTGAGCGGGCCGTCGGCGCCGTCATACGGAGTGCGCTGGTACCCGAGCAGCTTTCGGGCGGACGCGGGCAATACGGTGACCGTGAAGGTCTTGGACACAGTGCCGCCATCCGCGCCATCCGGCCCATCGTCCTTCAGTGTGGCGGTGAGCGTCGCCGTCACCGGAGTCGTCGCATCCGAGGTGACGACGCCATCGGAGACCGTCGCTCCCTGGGCGTCCACCGCGACCGACACGCCGGCCGGGGCCGCGGGCAACGCGTCGCCGGAACGCAGCAGCGGCGGAATCACATACGCATCGGCCGGGACACGCGGTTCCGGATCGACGGCCCGCGTCCCCTGAGCCGCATATGCGGGCCCCACGGCGACGAGACAGGAAACGGACAACGCCACCCCCAATACGGCCGCCGCCACTTTCCGCATGAACATCTTCATCTCCTCCATTCCGATTGACACACCGGTGTATCTAAGCCACATACCGTCCCGTGAACGCTCACTCAGACGATATAATCAATTTCAGCCGCCGCCGACGGCCCACACACCCGACGACAACCGCAAAAAGAGACAACCATGACGCAGAAAACGACAACGACGTCGTCACGCCGCAACGCCCCGCAGATCATCCACCCGGTCGAGGAAGGCGTCGTCCCCGATGAATCCGAACTGCTCATCGTCTCGCCGACCACCGGCGCGCAGAGGCATCTGCTGTACCCATTGCGCATCGGACGGTTCACCTACCGGCCGGGGTTCGAACTGACCCGCGCCCGGTTCGACAGTTTTCTGCTCGGCATCGTGCGGGAGGGCACGCTGCACGCCACCATCTGGCTCGACGACGAACCGACCCTGTATGACGTCGCCGCCGGCAGCGTGTTCCTGTTCGACACCTATCTCAAGCACGAGGGCCGGGCGGACGAGACCACGCGCACCAGCATGATCCATTTCGACGGCGCCCCCGCACGTCTGTATTACGAGCGTATCGTCGGAGCGTTGGGCAACGTGTTCCCGGTGGGCAATCCGGCATTGATGGAGAACTCCATCGACCGGCTGCTCGACGCCTATACGTCGGACCAGGCGCACGCCGATCTCATCGGCGCGCGAATCCTCACCGATCTGCTCACCGGACTGGCGTTGCGCACTCCCGCCACCATCGCCGACGACGACATGCTCGCCGTGAGGGAGACCCTGTCCTATCTCGACGACCATTACCGCGACCCGATCACCGTAGACGCGCTCGCGCAACGGGCCTCGCTGAGCCCGCGGCAATACCTGCGCAAATTCAAGACGCTGACCGGACGGACGCCCTACGCCTACCTCACCATACGGCGCATGGACGAGGCGAGACGGCTGCTGTCCACGACCGCCATGCCCGTCCGGCAGGTGGCGAGCGCCGTGGGCTACCCCAGCCTCAACACGTTCACCCGCGCGTTCAAGCAGCGGTCCGGCATGACCCCGATGCTGTACCGCGCCGGCCATCCCGCCGGATGAATCTTCCGGAACCGCCGTTCCACCCCATCCGTGCCGCTACACTGGGACGCATACAGTGATGCACCCCACCGATCAGGAGCTTTCCATGGCCATCTCCACCACGCCTTCCCCCGACTCCCCCATCACCGACGTGATCTTCGACTTCTGCGGCGTGCTGTTCGACTGGCAGGTGCACGCCTGCCTCGAAGGGCGTTTCCCGGACGACGTGGTGGATGCGATCTGCGCCGACGACGATCCGCACGGCTTCTTCCGCTACGAGGACCGCATGGACGCCGGCGAGGACTTCGCGGACATCTACCCGGACGTGGTGCGCGAGCAGGGCGAGGAGATCGCGCGGATCTTCAGGTACTACATCGAGCACTACGGCGACGCGCTGCCGCGCATGCTGCCTGGCATGGAGCAGCTGCTGCGCGACCTCAGGTCCCATGGCTACGGCGTGTGGGGGCTGACGAACTGGTCGCATGAGACGATTCACGTTGCGTTCGACAAGTACCCGGTGCTCGGCGAGCTGCTTCAGGGCACGGTCGTCTCCGGCGTCGAGAAGATGCACAAGCCGAACGCCGACATCTACGAGCTCGCGCTCTCCCGATTCGGCCTCGAAGCGGACAGGTGCGTGTTCTTCGACGACACCGCGAAGAACGTGGCCGGCGCGGACGCGGTGGGCATCCACGGACTGCCGTTCACCGATGCCGCCAAGGCACGCGAGGACCTGACGACGCTCGGCGTGAGGTTGTGAGCCGTCCGCCGGTCTCACCGTACGGCCATGCGGATGGAATCCGCGGCTATAACCCGATTCCTCGGCCATCCCCACTGGTATAAAGAGATTTTATGACGCTTCTGCAACTCAAATACATCGTCAAGATCGTCGAATGCGGTTCGATGAACGAGGCCTCGCACGAGCTCTACGTCTCGCAGCCGGCCCTGAGCTCCTCCGTGAAGGAACTGGAGAAGGAGCTCGGCATCGAGATCTTCACCCGCTCCTCGCAGGGCATCGCACTGACGGTCGACGGCGCGGAGTTCCTCACCTACGCGCGCCAGGTGCTCGACCAGGCGTCGCTGCTCGAGGAACGCTACAAGAACGCGAAGCCGCGCAAGCAGCTGTGCACCGTCTCCACCCAGCACTACATGTTCGCGGTCGAGGCGTTCGTCGAGATGATCGATTCCATCCATTCCGACGAATACGAGTTCACGATTCGCGAGACCCGCACGCGCGACATCATCGACTCGGTGGCGAACATGCGCTCCGACGTCGGCATCATCTACCTGTCCGACTTCAACAAGGACGTCATCGGCAAGCTGCTGCGCGAGAAGCATCTCGAGTTCCACGCGCTGTTCCGCGCGCCGCTGCACGTGTTCCTGGCGCGTACGAACCCGCTCGCCTCGAAGAAGATGGTCACGATGAAGGACCTCAGGCCCTACCCGTTCATCCAGTACGAGCAGGGCGAGGACGGCTCCTTCTACTTCGCCGAGGAGGCGGTCTGGCCGGACTACTCCCCCAAGCAGATCAACGTGACCGACCGCGCCACGATCCTCAACTTCATCATCGGCCTCAACGGCTACACGGTGTGCACGGGCATCGACAACGGTGATCTCAACAACGAGAAGATCTGCACGGTGCCGCTCGACTCGGACGAGACGATGCTCGTCGGCTGGATCACCAACGAGCGCGCCAAGCTCTCCAAGGCCGCCGAGACCTATCTGGAGAAGCTCAAGAGCGTCGTCGCCGACCACGGCTACAAGCTCATCGACTGACGGCGGCCGACGGCAAGAGGGGGGTTGCACATGGAATCCATGTGCACCCCCCCCCTCTTCGTTTTCCCCGATTACGGCAGACGATTCAGCCACGCTGCCCGTACGCGACGAACAGCACGACCACGTGCGCGAGCAACGCGGCGTAGACGAGGAACGACAGCAGCGACGTGCCGGTGCCGTACACGCGGCAGGCCCACAGGATCTGCAGCAGCAGCTCGACCGCGGATCCCGCGGCCAGGAGGACGAAGCCGGTCGTGCGGTACCACTTCACCGATCCGACCACGTGCAGGCCGATGATGAACAGCGCCAGCGCGAGGGTGAGGTACACCCACGGCGAGAAGCCGATGATGACGTCCAACGGGCCGCCATAGCCGTAACCGAGGCCCGGCCGGGACATCAGCGAGATGAGCGACTGCAGCAGATCGATGCCCAGGAACACGATCATCGCGATCAGCGAATCCTTCGTGGTCTTGGCGATATCCAGCGTGTCGAGGAAGTTCGGCTTCCGCGCGGGCGCGACGGGCTGCTGGCCGTAGCCGGGCTGGACGCCGTAGCCGGGCGCCGGCTGCTGGGGCGCATAGCCGTAACCGGGGGCGGGCTGCTGCGGCACGCCTGCCGCCGGCTGCGCGTACTGGGGCGTCGGCTGGGCAGGCGGCACGGGCTGCCCCGCGGCCTGCGGGACCTGCGGCTGCGGGGCCTGAGCCTGCGGGGTCTGCGGGACCTGCGGCGCGTAGCCGTACCTCGGCTGGGACTGCTGTTGAGACTGGGGCTGTTGCTGAGGATTGGGATTCTGCGGAAGCGGCTGCTGTGGAACGGTCATCGATATCCTTCTTTCATCGATCGGGCGACGGTGTCACAAGTCCAGACTACCCCTGTCGATGTTTCCGCGGATCCGATATCCCACTCCGTCATTCCCTCGTCCCGTCGCTTCGCGTCTCACCGATCGCCGCCGGGGATGACCGACGTGGCCGCGGTAGCCGCGAACCCCTTGAGCACTTCGACCATCACCCCGCGATCGTCGGGGGCGATGCCCCGCGCCGCCGCGAGCATGGCCGGCAACGACTGCGTCCAATGCGCGGTGAGCTCGCCGAACGTGGGGTATCCGCCCGCCTCGAGGATGGCGAACAGGCCCTCGATGAACAGCCGGCGCCGTTCGTCGTCGTACCGAGCCATCCAGTCATTCAACGTGCGCGCCGCATACCGCGCCCCGGCCGTCAGACCGTCCGCATGGACGAACCGGCCATCCCTCACCTGCCAGTTCAACGCGAAATGCTGCATGATGCCGAGCCCGTCGCTCGCCACCACCTCATAGCCGGCGTCCGCCTGCTCGCGCCGTTCGAACAGCATGCCGATGACCGACGATTCCGGCACGGACTTGTGCACCCTGGCGGCCAGACGCAGATAATCCGGCGATCCCAGAAACGCCTCGTCGAAGCCCGGGCCGTCATGCGAGTACACGGCGACGATGCGCGACGCGACGTCGTCCGGCATCGCGCATGCCGCATACACCGCGAGATTGCCGCCCTTGGAATGGCCTCCCACCATCAGCGGCCCGTCCCATCGCGAGGCCACGTCGGCGAGGTAACGCACGGCCGCCGACTGCGAGGCGACCGGCCGCCGGAACGCCATCGTGAAATCCTCCTTCCATCCGACGATCGAACTGTCGGTGCCGCGGAAGGCGACGTAGAGCGCACCGTCCCCCACATCGAACACGCACGCCGAGAACTGCTTGGTGGAGGCCGCGTCGAACTCGTCCACATAGGCCCCCACACGCAGGGCGCGCCAACGCGGGTTCTCGCACACGGCGCGAAGCAGGTCGACGTTCAGCTGCGGCGACCACACCCGCCCGAACATGGCGCCGTAGCATTCCGCGCGCAGCAGGTCGCGGACGGGGACCGTCGGAATGTGGCCTCCCCATGCCGCTTCCCCGCCGGCATGCGCGTCGTGGGCACCGCCGGCGCTGCCGTTCCAGCGTGGGACATTGTCCGGCATGCGCGCATACGCCAACTGCGACAGCACCAGACTGTCCACCTCGTCGAACGCGTCGTCTCCGAACGTGGCGAACCGCACCCGCAGATCATCCGTCACATTGCCCATGGCGACCTCCCCTCCGCAGGCGGCGATGCGCGATGGCTTCGGTCGCCGTCATTTCTCAGGTACATTACGCATATCTTAGGTGCGTCGCCTGTGAAAGGCGCCCCAGTACGACGGGTGGACGGGCGTCGCGGCGAATCCTATGATGGGCCTCATGAATTGGTTGGCGATCGTAGTAACGGTAACGTTCGTCGTCGTCATCGCGCTGGTGGCGATGTGCTCCGTACAGCACCATCTCGATGCCAAGGCGGACCGGTTGAGGAGGGGGTCCGAGGAGGAGCGGCAGATGGCGCATGACCTCGACGAGATCTCCCGGAAGATGGATCAGGGCCGGTATTTCCCGTTCTGAACACCGGAGCGACCCCGTTTCATCCGGCTACCGCCGCGTGAGCTCCGTGTAGGATTCCTCCAGCGCGAGCGAGATCCGTTCGATCTCTTCGCGGGTGAGCGGTTCGCGGAACGTCATGCGCAACGCCGATTTCGCGATGGCCGGCTCGAATCCCATGGCGAGCAGCGTGGCGGGGATCTCATGCCGTCCGATCGCGCACGCGGATCCGGAGGATGCGGCGATGCCGCGCGCGTCCAGGTCGACGAGCAGCGCCTCGCCGGTCACGCCGGGGAAGACGAACGAGGCATGTCCGGGGAGCCGTCGTTCCGGGTCGCCGGTGAGCTCGGCACGGGGTATGACCCTCCGCACCGCGTCGATGAGCATGTCGCGCGAGGCGACGAGCTCCCGGTAGTGCGCGGCCATGCGCCGGTTCGAGCCGTCCAGGGCGATGGCGAGCGCGACCGCGCCGGCCACGTTCTGCGTGCCGGAACGCAGTCCGCGTTCCTGCCCGCCGCCGGAGAGCACCGGTTCGATGGGCGTGCGCCCGCGTACGAGCAGCGCGCCGAGTCCTTTGGGCGCGCCGAATTTGTGTCCGGAGACGCTCAACGCGTCCACGTCCCAGTCGCGCATGCGGATGGGGATGAGCCCGGCGGCCTGTACGGCGTCGACGTGCACCGGCGCCCCGTGCGCGTGCGCGATCGCCACGATCCGCTCCACGGGCTCGACGGTGCCGACCTCGTTGTTGGCGAGCATGGCGCTGACGAGCGCGGTCCGCTCCCCCGCCTCGCCGTCGAGCGCCCGTTCGAGCGCGTCCAAATCGAGGTGCGCCTCGCGGTCGACGGGGATGCGCACGACCTCGAAACCGAACCATCGTGCAAGCCAGTCGGCGGACGCGGAGACGGCCGGATGCTCGATTGAGGAGATGACGATGCGCGGGTGTGCTCCCAGCCGCTTCATCCGGGCCATGGCGATGCCTTTGACGGCGAGGTTGTCGGATTCGGTGCCGCCGGAGGTGAAGATCACGTCGTCGGGTTTGGCGCCGAGACCGGCGGCGAAGGAGGCTCGCGCCGCGTCGAGGGCGCGCGCCGCGGTCTTGCCGGGCTGGTGCACGCTGGCCGGGTTCGCGTACGCGTCGGTGAGGAACGGGGTCATCGCGGCGATGACGTCCCGGCTCACCGGTTCGGTGGCGGCCGCGTCGAGGTAGAGTTCGTCGGCTTCCCGCGCCTTGCCGGCTTCCTGTTCCCGTGTTGCGGCGACGCCGTCCGTCCGTTCCTGAATCGTCCCGCTCATCGCGACCAGTCCAATCCGAGGTCGATGGCGCGCACGGAGTGGGTGAGCGCGCCGACGGAGATCACGTCCACGCCGGTGGCGGCGACCGCGGCGACGCGTTCCAGCGTCATGTTGCCGCTCGCCTCGACGATGGCGCGTCCGTCAATCGTCTCCACGCCGCGTCGGGTGTCGTCGAGCGTGAAGTTGTCGAGCATGATGGTGTCGGCGCCGCCGTCCAATACCGCGGGGATCTGGTCGAGCCGGTCGACCTCGACCTCGATGTGCGTGGTGTGCCCCACCTGGTCGCGCACGTGGCGAATCGCGCCGGCGAGGTCGATGCCTCGGGCGGCGAGCGCGGCGAGATGGTTGTCCTTCATCATGACCGCGTCGGACAGGCCGTAGCGGTGGTTGTGTCCGCCGCCGCAGACGACCGCGTATTTCTCGAACGGGCGCAGTCCGGGCGTGGTCTTGCGCGTGTCGACGATGCGCGTGCGCGCGTAGCGCCGCGGGGGCGTGACCGGTCCGGCGGAACCGTCGTACCCGTCCTCGTAGATCGCGTCCACCGCGGCGACGAACGCGGCGGTCATCGTGGCGATGCCGCTCATGCGCTGCGTGAAGTTCAATGCGACACGTTCGGCGGTCAGGAGGCCGCGCACGCGGCCGCGCACGGTGGCGAGCGTCTGTCCGGCCTCGAACCGTTCGCCGTCGTGGATGGCGGGTTCGACGGTCACGGACGGGTCGAGCGTGGCGAAGGCGGCGGCGAATACGTCGATGCCGCTCATCACGCCTTTCTCTCGCGCGACGAGTCGGGCTTCGCCGGTCTCGTCGGCGGGGATGGTGGTCTCGCAGGTCACGTCGCCGTAGGGCGCGTCTTCGGCGAGGGCCGCCGCGACGGCGGCATGGATGGTCTGTTGCGTGAGCATGGTGCTCCTTGGTCGTGGATTACCGCTTGACGTAGGCGACGGAGTGCGCCCACTCGTCGCGGGGTTCGGGGAAGTCGGTGCGCGCGTGGGCGCCGCGCGATTCGGTGCGGGCGAGCGCGGCGGTCGCGGCCACGTAGCCGACGGTGAGCATGTTCCGGTTCTCGAGCGCGGTCACGTCGGCGGATTCCTCCGGAGTCGCGGCGTGCGCGTCCACGGCGGCGAGACCGTCGCCGAGCGCGGCGATGGCGCGCGCGAGCCCGTCGGCGTCGCGCAGCACGCCGACGTCATGCCACATCGTGTTCTGGATGCGTGTGCGGTCCCACACGTCGGCCGATGCCGCGACGTCGTCGCCGTGGCCGCCGGCACCGGCGACAGTCGGTGTGGCGAGCGCGACGGGCGGCTTGTCGTAGACCCCGCCGGTCGCGGAGTTGAGCAGCGGCTGCGGCGTCCATGTCGTGTCGTCCGTGTCATGCACGGCGGCGAGGCCGGCGCGGCGGCCGTAGACGAGGCCTTCGAGCAGCGAGTTGGAGGCGAGGCGGTTCGATCCCATGACGCCGGTACGCGCGCATTCGCCGGCCGCGTACAGTCCGGGGATGGAGGCGCGTCCGTCGAGGTCGGTGCGGATGCCGCCCATATAGTAGTGCGCAGCGGGCGCGACGGGGATGGGCTCCCTGCTCCAGTCGTAGCCGAGCGAGCGCGTGTAGGCGTCGATGGTCGGGAAGCGTTTCGCGAGGAACGCGGCGAGGTCGGGGTGTTCGTCGCGCATCGGGGAGACGTCGAGCATGACGGGGCGGCCGTCTTGGCGCTGCATGACGCGGAAGTTCTCGCGGGCGACGACGTCGCGCGGCGCGAGTTCGGCGCGCGGGTCCACGTCCTTCATGTAGCGGTGTCCGTGCTCGTCGAGCAGGATGGCACCTTCGCCGCGCACGGCTTCGGAGACGAGGAAGTGTTCGCCGACGGCCATCGCGGTGGGGTGGAACTGGGTGAATTCGAGGTCGGCGACCTGCGCGCCCGCGCGCCATGCGGCGGCGAGTCCGTCGGCGGTGGCGACGATCGGGTTCGTGGTGTACGGGTACATGCGGCCCGCCCCGCCGGTGGCGAGGATGACGCGGTTCGCGCGCAGGGGGACGTCATGCCCGTCCTCGAGCAGCGCGACGCCGGCGATGCGCCCGTCGCGCACGAGGAGGTCCTTGAGGAACGCGTGTTCGACGATGCGGATACGCGGGTTCGCGCGCACCATGGCGGACACGTCGAGTTCGAGGATGCGTCCGGTGGCGTCGCCTCCGGCGTGCACGACGCGGGCCCGCGAGTGCGCCGCCTCCAGTCCGCGCAGCATGTGGCCGTCGGCGTCGCGGTCGAAGCGCACGCCGGCGGCGGCGAATTCGCGCACGCGGTCGGCGCCTTCGCGCGTGAGGATGTCGACGGCCTTCGGGTCGCACAGGCCGTGCCCGGCGGCGATGGTGTCGGCGGCGTGCAGTTTCGGGTCGTCGTCGGCGAAGATGGCCGCGGCGATGCCGCCCTGCGCGTGGTAGGTGTTCGATTCGACGAGTTCGGTCTTGGTGACGAGCGTCACGTCATGGCCTTCGCCCGCCACGGCGAGCGCGGCGGACAGTCCGGCCACGCCCGCGCCGATGACGATGATGTCGGTGTCGTTCATTGTCTCGTTCCCTGTCTCGTTCTCTGCGTTCACGGGTGGACGCGCAGCATGCGTTCGAGCGCGACCTTGGCCTCGCGGGCGGTGTCCTCGTCCACGGTGATGCGGTTGACGACGTTGCCCTGTTCGAGGTTCTCCAACGCCCAGGCGAGGTAGGCGGGGTGGATGCGGTACATGGTGGAGCAGGGGCAGACGACCGGGTCGAGGCAGAACACGGTCTTGTCGGGGTGCTGCGCGGCGAGGCGGTTGACGAGGTTGATCTCGGTGCCGACGGCGATGGCGGAGCCGGCGGGCGCGTTCTCGATCTCCTTGACGATGTACGCGGTGGAGCCGGTGCCGTCGGCGGCGTCGACGACCTGCATCGAGCATTCGGGGTGCACGATGACCTTGACGCCCGGGTACGCCTTGCGGGCGCGTTCGATCTGGTCGACGGTGAAGCGCTGGTGCACGGAGCAGAAGCCCTTCCACAGGATCATCCTCGCGTTCGCGTAGTCGGCGGGGTCGGCCGCGCCTCCTCGCGCCTTGAACGGGTCCCACAGGGGCATCTCGCTCAGCGGGACGCCCATGGCGCGCGCCGTGTTGCGTCCCAGGTGCTGGTCGGGGAAGAACAGGACGCGGCGGCCGCGGGCGAACGCCCATTCGAGTACGGCGTGCGCGTTGGACGACGTGCACACGATGCCGCCGTGGCGGCCGCAGAACGCCTTCAGAGCGGCGGACGAGTTCATGTAGGTGACGGGGATGATCGGCTGCAGGCCGTCGGAATCCGGCCTGGTGCCGCAGATCTCGCCGAGCTGCTCCCATGCCTCCTCGACCTGGTCGATGTTGGCCATGTCGGCCATCGAGCATCCGGCGGAGAGGTTCGGCAGGGTCACGGTCTGCTCGGGCGTGGAGAGGATGTCGGCGGTCTCGGCCATGAAGTGCACGCCGCAGAACACGATGTGGTCGGCGTCGGGGCGTTCGGTCGCGTTCTTGGCGAGCTGGAAGGAGTCGCCCACGAAGTCGGCGTGCTCGATGATCTCGTCACGCTGGTAGAAGTGGCCGAGGATGAGCAGCTTGGAGCCGAGGCGGCGCTTCGCGTCGCGGATGCGCTGCTGGAGCTCCTCGTCGGAGGCGTTGCGGTATTCGTCGGGCAGCACCTGCTGGCGGGGCGCGTTCTTGGGCAGGCGGTCGAGCATGGAGGCGCCGGGGCCGTAGCTGGGTTTCGTCGTGTCGAAGTGCCACGGGTCGAGGGTGAGGCCCGCGTCGCAGGTGCTTTGCGCGCCGAGCCGGGCGATGATCTCGTCGACGGAGGGCGCGGTGAATGTCGCTGTCATGATCGTTCCTTTGTTTCTTTGTTCTGGTGTTCTGGTGGATGGTGATCGGTGCCGACGGATGGGGGCACCGGTGTTTTCGGGTATGCTTCGCCGCCCCGGGCGCGCGGGGCGCGTCGGGGTTCCGGTGCGGTGATGGGTAATGGTCGATGGCCGGAGGAGGGAGGACGGACCGGATCCGGCTCAGCGCGAAAGCGCGGACATCGGATCGTCGTCCACGGCCGCGGGCGGCGGGTCGGGCCCGGGCAGGCCGTCCGCCGCGCGTCCGTCCGCGCCCGCGCCGCCTTCATCGTCCTTCAGCCAGTCGTATGGGTTCCATGGCTTGGAGGCGGCGTCCACGTACCGGTACACGGCGGCGGGGCGGTGCTTGCCGACGCGCTGCTTGGCGCCGGTGTCCTCGAGCTCGCCGGAGGCGAGGATGCGCCGTCGGAAGTTGGCGAGGTCGACGGGTTCGCCGGTGACGGCCTCGACCACGTCGTGCAGCTGGCTGAGCGTGAACGTCTCGCCGACGAGGCGCGCGGCCACGTCGGGGTAGGCGATCTTGGTGCGCAGCCGCCACAGCGCGTAGTCGATGATCGCCCTGTGGTCGAAGGCGAGTTCGGGCAGTCCGTTCTCGGGGAACCAGCGGACGTTGTCGGCTTCGACGAAGTCCTTCGACTCCGCGGTGCCGACGAGCGCCCAGTAGACGATAGAGACCATCGGCAGGCCCCCGTGGGAGCGCCCGGGGTCGCCGAACGTGTACAGCTGCTCCAGATACCGCGGGTGCAGCGTGGTGGTCGATTCGAGCGCGGCGTACGCGGACTGCTCGAGGGACCGGTTGGCGGCCAGGTCGCCGCCGGGCAGCGCCCATGCGCCGAGGAACGGCTGGCGCACGCGTTTGACGAGCGGCAGCCATAGGCGGCTGCGCCCGGTCGAATCCGGCCCGAGGGCCAGGATCACGACGGATACGCCGACCTGCGGCGGCGCGAGCCGTCGTTCGGAGACATTGCCGATGCCCATCGTCCACTTCCGTCCGATCGTGGTTTTCGTTGACGGTGCATCAGCATAGCACTGCTTATAGTCAAACTGACTATAAGTTGTTCACGACATGTTCGGCCGGCGCTTCACCGCACCAGCTCACAGATGGATGCCGCTGGCGTCGGCGGTGACCTCACCGATCGAATCAGGCAGGAACGGCGCGAGTTCGGGCAGCTCGTCGAGCGAGTCGAACCCCATCTTCTCGAGGAACAGGTCGGTGGTGACGAGCAGGGTCGCGCGCGATTCGGCGTCGACGCCCTGGCCACGCACCAGCCCGCGCACGATGAGCGAACGGATCACGCCGTCCGAATTGACGCCGCGGATCGCGGAGATCTGCGCGCGCGTGACCGGCTGCCGGTAGGCGATCACGGCGAGCGCCTCCAACGCGGCCTGGCCGAGGCGGGCGGTCTGGCCGTCGGTCACGAACGCGGAGACGACCGGCTCGTACACGGCGCGGCTCGCGAACCGCCATCCGCGCGCGGTGCGGCGCAGTTCGAAGCCGCGGTCGGACACCTCGTAGGCGTCGCGGAGCCGTTCCAGCGCCTCGGTCACCGTAGTCGGGTCCACGCCGAGCACGCGCGCCGCGGCGTCCGGGTCCAGCGGCTCGTCGGCGACCATGAGCATCGCCTCCAGGCACGCCTTCAATCCGCCCGGATACTCCTCCACGTTCATGCGAAATCCCTTTCGTCAATCGATACGGCGGCCTCGTCGTCCAGAGCGGCCGCGGCGTCCGGGGCCCCGGCGCCGTCCGCGAACGACGGCTGGTCGGGCGCCCACTTGAGATGGAGCGTCGCGTACGGTCCGGACTGGCGGAACCGCACGCTGCCCTGTTTGAAGAACATGAGCACGGCGAGGAACCTCGCCACGACCTCCGCGCGCCCGTCCGCGTCGGCGGCGAGCTCGGCGAAGGTCATCGACCCGTCCTCGCCCAATGCGCGCAGCCTGTCGCGCACCAGCGCGGCCTGCGTCTCGAGGTCGACCAGCGGCACGTGCAGCTGGCGGGTGCTCACCGTCGTCGCCGGCACGTCGGCGAACACGCGCGCGGCGATCGACGCGAGGTCGTCGGCGCCAATCGTCCACACGAGCTCCGGCAACATGGCCGTGATCGATTCGTCGAGTTCGCCGGGATGCGGGAAACGCCCCCTGTTCGCGGCGATGCGTGCGCGGAACTCGCCGGCCGCCTGTTTGAACGCCCGGTACTGCAGGAGCCTCGCGAACAGCAGGTCGCGTTCGCGCAGCGCCTCCATGCCGAGCTCGTCGCGTTCGCCGGACAGGTCGGCGGGCAGCAGCGCCGCGCTCTTCGCCTCGACGAGGATCGACGCGACGTCGAGGAACGAGCTCGCCTCGTCCATGTTCGCGGCGAAGTCGAGCCCGCGCACGTAGGCGAGGAACTCCTCGGTGATCGCGGAGAGGGACACCTCGGTCAGTTCGAGCCGACGGTTGGCGACCATGCCGAGCAGCACGTCGAACGGGCCGGAGTACACGTCGAGGTTCACGGTGAAGCCGGCGGGCGACGACGCGGCCGGCTCCCCCGCCGCGGCCGGATCCGACGCCGCCGCGGTGGTGCGCATATCGTCCATTCAGGCGATGACCCCGTTGGCGACGAGTTCGCGGGCGACCTCGCGATACTCCTTGCTGGTCTTGTGCTGCGGCGCGAAGATCGTGATCGGCGCGGCCGCCACGGTCGAGTCGGGCAGTTTGATGGAGCGGGAGATGACAGTGTGGAACACCTTGTCCTGGAACGCCTCGTAGATGCGCTGCATGACCTCCTCGCAGTGGAGGGTGCGCGTGAACATCGTGATGAGCACGCCGTACACCTTGAGCGAGGGGTTGATGCGGCTCTGCACCTTCTCGATGGACTGCATGAGCAGGGCGACGCCGCGCAGCGCGAAGAACTCGGCGGCCACGGGGATGATGACGCCGTCCGCGGCGGTCAGCGCGTTCACGGTGAGCAGGCCGAGCGACGGCTGGCAGTCGATGATGATTACGTCGTATTCGTCGCGCAGGGGCTTCAGCACCTGGGCGAGGATCTGCTCGCGCCCCACCTCGGTGACGAGCTGCACCTCGGCGGCGGACAGGTCGATGTTCGCCGGGATGATGTCGAGGTTCTCGAAGGCGGTGTGGCGCACCACCTCGTGCACGTCCATGCGGAAGTCGAACAGCGCGTTGTAGATGGTCTTCTCGACGGTGTTCGCGTTGATGCCGAGGCCCACGGTGGCGGCGCCCTGCGGGTCGAAGTCGACGATGAGGCATTTGCGCCCGTACTGGCTCAGCGCGCCGGCGATGGAGATGGAGCTGGTGGTCTTGCCTACGCCGCCCTTCTGGTTGCACATGGCGATGACCCTCGCCGGGCCATGCTGCCGCAACGGTCCGGGGGCGGGAAAGGTCTCATACTCGCGTCCAAGCATATCGGTAGGCATATGGTTTACCTTATCATCATTGGTGCGCCAATCCGGCTCATCGCGCGCGGGGATGCGCGGTCAGATACGTTTCGATGAGGTTCTCCGGACTCACGTGGGTGTAGATCTGCGTGGTGGTGACGGAGGCGTGGCCGAGCAGCTCCTGCACGGTGCGCACGTCCGCGCCGCCCTGGATGAGATGCGTGGCGAACGAGTGGCGCAGCGTGTGCGGGTGCAGCGGACGCGTGATGTGCGCGCGCTCCCCGGACACCTTGACGACCTCCCACACGGATTGGCGCGACAGACGCCTCCCCCGCTTGTTGAGGAACACGGCCCGTCTCTCGGGCCTGCCGGAACGGTCGCGCGCCTCCAACGCGGGCCGACCGAGGTCGAGGTAGCGCGCCATCGCCGTGCACGCGTAGCCGCCGACCGGCACGAGCCGCTGCTTGGAGCCTTTGCCCATGAGACGCGCCACATGCTGGTCCGCCAGGTCGATGTCGTCGAGGTTCAGGCCCACCGCTTCGGAAACGCGGCATCCGGTCGCGTACATGAATTCGAGCAGCGCCTTGTCGCGCAGCATGACCGGGTCGTCGCCGGCGGTCGGCACCGCGTCGAGCAGACGCGCCACCTCGTCCACGGTGAGCACGTCCGGCAGCGTGGAGGCCCCCTTCGGCGCCTTCACATCCGCGGAGACGTCCTCGTCGACCGCATGCCGGCCGAGCGCGAACCGGTGGAGCTCGTGCACGGCGGCGAGACGGCGCGCCTTCGAACGCGCGGATTCGCCGTCCGCGTCCAATGCGGCGACGAAGTCCTCCACGTCGTACCGCGTGACGCCGCGCAGGTCCGTCACGCCGCGCGAGCGCAGGAACGCGACGTAGCGCGCAAGGTCCGACGAGTATGCGGCGACCGTCGCCTTCGCGAGCCCGCGTTCCACGTCGATATGCGCGGAGAACTGCTCCAGCAGCCTTCCGAATCCGTCGTTTCCGTCGGTCACGATGCTCCTCCCGTACCCCCGTATCGTCCGATCGTATCGGCGATGCCGTGCGGCATCCCGTCACAAACACGAAGACCCCGCGCGTGCGGGGTCTTCGATCAGGATTCGCGTCAGCGGAATCAGGCGGCCTTCGGGGCGTTCACGTCCTCCGGAAGGGCGGCCTTGGCGGCCTCGACGATGGCCTTGAAGGCGTCGGCGTCGGAGATGGCGAGCTCGGCGAGGGCGCGACGATCCAGCTCGATGCCGGCGAGGTGCAGGCCCTGGATGAAGCGGTTGTAGGTGATGCCCTCGGCGCGGACGGCGGCGTTGATGCGCTGGATCCACAGCTTGCGGAAGTCACCCTTGCGGGCCTTGCGGTCGCGGAAGTTGTAGTTGAAGGAGTGGAGCAGCTGCTCCTTGGCCTTGCGGTACAGACGGGAGCGCTGGCCGCGGTAGCCGGAGGCCCTCTCGAGAACGACGCGACGCTTCTTGTGGGCGTTCACTGCGCGCTTGACACGTGCCATATTTCTATTTCCTCAGCTTTCTGAAGTTTGCAGGTCTTGTCTCTGGTCAGGCTCAGCGGGCGCCCAGGAGGCGGTTGAGCTTCTTGGTCTGCGGCGTGGGCAGAACCTCGTCGGCCTTCAGCGCGCGGCGCTGGCGGGCGGACTTGTGCTCGAGGTTGTGGCGCATGGCGCTGCCGGCCGCCATCAGCTTGCCGGTGCCGGTGCGGCGGACGCGCTTGGAAGCGGCGGAATTAGTTTTCATCTTCGGCATTGCTGCCCTCCTTGTTGGTGTGCTTCTTGGAAGTCGTGGCGGAGACCGAGGCCTTCGCCTCCGCGGCGGCCTGCGCCTGCGCCTCCTGCTTGGCGGCGAGACGCGCGGCCTGTCGGGCCTGGCGCTCGGCGCGGGATTCGGCGCCGCGGCGTCGCTGCTCGGACTGGGTGTGCACCTTCTTGCCCTTGGGCGCAAGCGTCATGATGATGTTGCGGCCCTCCTGCTTGGGCTTGGACTCGACGGTGCCGTACTCCTCCACCTCGGCGGCGAGACGCTGCAGCAGTTCCACGCCGCCGATCGGGCGGGACTGCTCGCGGCCGCGCAGCATGATGGTGACCTTGACCTTGTCTCCGCCGTTGAGGAAGCGGACCACATGGCCCTTCTTCACGTCGAAGTCGTGGTCGTCGATCTTGAGGCGGAAGCGGATCTCCTTGATCTCGGCCGTGTTCTGATTGCGGCGGGCCTCGCGGGCCTTGATCTTCTCGTTGTACTTGAACTTGCCGTAATCGATGAGCTTGGCGACCGGAGGCTTCGCGTTGGGCGCCACCTCGACGAGATCGAGGTTCGCTTCCTTCGCCAGGTTGAGGGCGACCGAGGTCGCGATGACTCCCACCTGTTCGCCGTTCGGGCCGATCAGGCGCACCTGCGAGACGCGAATCTCGTCGTTAATGCGTGGTTCGTCGCTGATGATGACTCCAATCCTCTGATTTCCGTAGCGGAGCCCATCCGTAAGACCTCATACCGTCTCGATTCCATGGCATGACGACATGGCATCGCACACACGCGTTGCATCACATCGGACGTTCCTGACGTCGCTCGCGCATCACCCGAGGATGCGCCGGCCATTGCCGTGGACCCGAGGCCGTGAAAGGCTTCCAGGTGGGGTTGCCCCGCTTTCTTGATTTCTCAAGCCAAATGGAGAGTCTACCACACCCCCGGACATCGCCGCCCTGCGTGTCGCGGGCGGACGGGGACGCCTCACCGCATCTCGCGCAGCAGTACGCCGACGCCCTCCTTCCTCAGGATGTCGCGGTACGGCCCCGCCTGTTCGGCGATGATGTTGTCGATCGCCCGCATGCCGAGCAGTTCGACGGGCGCGTGGTCGTCGGTGAGGATCAGCGACCGGTCGCCGGAGCCGGTCGACGGGTCGCGCACCGGCGTCATGCGCGAGGCGACCTCGCTCATGTACGCGGCGAGCGCGCCGTCGTGCGTGCGCTCCCATGCCGCGGCACGGAGCGCCGTCGCCTTCACGTCGTCGCGCATGCCGCTGCCGACCGGTTCGGGGACGGTGGCGATGCCGCCGGTGCGCCGCCACGAGTCGCTGCATCCGTCGTAGCGTTTCAGTTCGGCGGCGGTGGGCGCCTTGGCGAACAGCTCGCGGTTGGTGGTGCCGGGCACGTCGGCCGTGTAGGTCGTGCCGATGCGGCACGCGCCGTCGAACACGTTGGCGATGGTGGTCTGGAGCGCCTCGTTGATGGAGCCGCGTCCGTCGGAGACCATGTTCATGTTGACGACCATCACGCCGCCGGGATTGAGATGGTTCCTGACCATCGTGAAGAACTCGTCGGAGCTCATCTGGAACGGGATGGTGATGTCCTGGTACGCGTCGACCATGATCACGTCGTACCGCTCCCGGGACGCGGCGAGCCACGCGCGTCCGTCGTAGGTGGCGACGGGCACGTCGTCCGGCTCGTCGAAGTATTCGCCGGCGAGGTGCGTGATCTTCGCGTCGATCTCGACGCCCTGCGCCCTCATCTTCGGGTAGTAGCGCCTCAGCTACCGCGCGTAGGTGCCGGTGCCCATGCCGAGGATGAGCGCAGAGCGCGCGTGGTCGGCGAGCGCGGGCGCGGCGAGGGCGGTGTCGTAGTACATGCCCGTGAGCCCCCGGTCCTTCATCGTGACGGACTGCACGCCGAACAGCACGTTGGTGGACAGGATGGTCCGGTCGGGCAGGTTCTTCACCTGCAGGTAGTTGTAGATGGACTCGCCCTCGTAGGCGAGCGTCGAGTAGTCCTCCCAGAACGCGAATCCGCTCATCGGCGAGAGCACGGCGGAGACGGCGAACACGGCGGCCGAGACGGCGCAGGCGACGCGTCTCGCCCGCATCGAGACGAAGTAGACGATCGGGATGGCGAGCAGCAGTCCGGAGAAGACGAGGAACGTGACGAACGTGCCGACGGCGGGGATGGTGACGAACGTGGGCAGGAACGTGCCGAGGATCGAGCCGATCGTGTTGCATGCGGACAGACGCCCCACGACGGACGCGTTGTCGTCGAGCGAGTCGGTGGCGAACTTGTTGAGTCCGGCGGTGACGGTGCCGAGCAGGAACAGCGGCGGCACGAAGACGACCATGCAGCTGGCGAACGCGGCGATGACGAGGAAGTTCGTGGAGACGGTCACGATGAGCAGTCCGGAGACGAGGAGGACCACGTATTTGCCGACGAGCGGGATGAGCGAGATCCACACGGCGGCGGCCATGATGCGCAGGTACAGCTTGTCCGGATCCGGATCGCGGTCGGCCCACCTGCCGCCGAACACGGCGCCCAGGGCGAGCGCGATCATGATGGTGCCGATGATGATGGTCCACACGATCTGCGAGCTGGAGAAGTAGGGCGCGAGCAGGCGCGACGCGCCGAGCTCGGCGGCCATCACGGCCATGCCGGAGAAGAACTCGGTGACGTACAGGAACGTCTTGGATCTGAGGATCGGCCGCTCGCTCGCCGCTGTTTTCACTGCCATGGGACGAACACTAACGCGTCTCGCGTACACTGGACCGGTATGTGTGCGGATATCGAGGGACGCGTGTGCGTCGTGTTCGCGGCGGGCGAATATTACGCCTCGCCGGACTACCGTCCGATCGTCGTGCCGGACGGCGCGTTCGTCGTCGCGGCGGACGGCGGGCTCGACCATGCGCGCGGGGCCGGCGTGACGCCGGACGTGGTGGTCGGCGATTTCGATTCGCTCGAAGGCGATCGTCCCGCCGCGGGCGCGGGCACGATCGCGCTGCCGCCGCTCAAGGACGATCCGGATCTGCTGAGCGCGTTGAAGGTGGCGTGGTCGCGCGGCTGCCGCACGTTCCACGTGTACGGCGCGCTGGGCGGGCGCATCGACCACACGCTTTCCGCGATCCGGCTGATGGCGCTCGTCGCGCATCACGGCGGCATCGGGTTCCTGCACGGCGACGGCACGGTCGTGACGGCGATCTGCGACGCGCGTCTCGACTTCCTGGCGAACGACGTGGCGGTCGGGCGCATGGTGTCGGTGTTCTCGCATTCCGACGTCTCGCGGGGCGTGGACGAGCCGGGCCTCAAATACGAGATGCTCGACGGCACGCTCACGTCCGACGCGGTGCAGGGCGTGAGCAACGAGTTCCGTCCGGGCGTGCCCGCCTCGGTCGGCGTGCGCGAGGGCACGCTCGTCGTCACCTTCCCCGCCGAGGCACCGATGCCGCGCGTGACGCGGCGGCATCCGTTCGGCGGCGATCTGGGCGCGCTGGACACGCGCGTCTCGCCGCTGCTGCGGGGCTGACGGCGGCGGCATCGCGCTTTCGCCACGCTCCCGCCGCCGACGCCCAGCCGCCCTGATACCACTCATGTGAACGCTCACGGAATTTTCGGGATTTTCGGCTGAAACACGATGGAAGACGTTGCGTTTCGTACAGACGACGCACTAGAGTGGTCGATGTTGGTAAACAATGGCTCCGGCGTGCCCAGCGTGCCGGCGTCACCCTACAAGGGAGAATTACATGACAGTTAAGATTGGTATCAACGGCTTCGGTCGCATCGGTCGTCTCGCCTTCCGTCGCATCTTCGAGCTCCAGGCTCGCGGCGGCCAGGCCGGCGACATCGAAGTTGCCGCCATCAACGATCTGACCACTCCGGCCACGCTGGCCTACCTGCTGAAGTACGATTCCACCCACGGCACCTTCCGTCACGACGACGGCACGCCGGTCGACGTGAAGGCCACCGAGGACTCCATCGTCGTCGACGGCAAGGAATACAAGGTCTACGCCGAGAAGGACGCCAACAACATTCCGTGGGTCAAGAACGACGGCGTCGAGTTCGTGCTCGAGTGCACCGGCTTCTACACCTCCGCCGAGAAGTCCCAGGCCCACCTGAACGCCGGCGCCAAGAAGGTCCTGATCTCCGCCCCGGCCAAGGACGACGTCACCCCGACCGTCGTGTTCGGCGTGAACCACGACATCCTCAAGGCCTCCGACAACATCGTGTCCGCCGGCTCCTGCACCACCAACTCCATGGCCGCCATGGTCAAGCTGCTGGACGAGAAGTTCGGCATCAAGGCCGGCTTCATGACCACCATCCACGCCTACACCGGCACCCAGATGCTGCTGGACGGCCCGCGTGGCACCAAGTCCGGCCGCAACCTGCGCGCCGCCGGAATCAACACGATCGCCCACTCCACCGGCGCCGCCAAGGCCATCGGCAAGGTCGTCCCGTCCGTCAACGGCAAGCTGCAGGGCCACGCCCAGCGCGTGCAGGTCCCGGACGGCTCCGTCACCGAGCTGACCACCGTCCTCAACACCGAGACCACCGCCGACGAGATCAACGCCGCCTTCAAGGCCGCCTTCTCCGACACGGACTACTACGGCTACAACGATGAGGGCATCGTCTCCTCCGACATCCTCGGCGACACCCACGGTGGCGTCTTCGACCCGACCCAGACCGACGTCAACACCATCGACGGCGTGACCCTGGCCCGCACGGTCTCCTTCTACGACAACGAGTACGGCTTCACCTCCAACATGATCCGTACCCTGCTGTACTTCGCCGAGATCTCCGAGTGAGCCCACGCGGATCCGTCCGCATCGCTTCACCGCTGATATAAGGTGAATGAAACCCCCGCCCTTCCGGCGGGGGTTTCTTCGTATCATGGGAGCCATGGCGAAGAAAAAGAAGCATGAGAAAGGCGCCGGTTCCACGCCGGCCACCGTGCAGTTGGAGAAGGCGGGCGTCGCGTTCACGCCCTACGAATACGAACACTCGAACGACCACATGGACGACGGCTACGGTGTGGAGGCCGCCAAGAAGCTCGGATTCGACGAGCATCAGGTGTTCAAGACGCTGATGGCGGACACGGGTTCGGAACGCGTCGTGGGCGTCGTGCCGGTGTCCGGCCACATGGATCTCAAGGCCCTCGCCGCCGCGGTGGGCGCGAAGAAGGCCGCGATGGCCGACCCGAAGGTCGCGATGCGCGAATCCGGCTACGTCGTCGGCGGCATCTCCCCGCTCGGCCAGAAGACGCATCACAAGACGGTGCTCGACGAAAGCGCCCTGCAATTCGACACGATCCTCGTCTCGGGAGGCAAGCGCGGCTTCTCCGTCGGCGTCTCCCCCACCGATCTTCTCCAGGTCCTCGACGCCACCGCCGCCCCCATCGGCACCTGGTGACCGTTCACCCTCCGACCGTTCATCTCCCAGCTCCCCCTTGAGGGGGAGCTGTCCGCGAAGCGGACTGAGGGGGTGTCTCGCGCAACGAATGAGGCTCCTGCCGCCCGGTGTCACGGGCGGCAGGAGCCTCACCGATTCGATATCCCGAACGTCACGCGCCGTACTGTTCGAGATACGCGTCGGCCGCGGCCTTGATGGCGTCGGTCACATACGGCTCGCCGGAATCGGTGAGGATCGAACGTCCCGCCTCGAAGATCTCGCGCACGTTCGCGATGGCGAACACCGGGAAGCCGAACTCGGTCTCGACGGCCTTCACCGCGGACAGGTCGGAGTCCTTGGTCTTCTCCATGCGGTCGACGGACAGCACGAGGCCCACGACCTCGACGTCCGCCTCGGCCTTGAGCTTCGGGATGACCTCGCGCACGGCGGTGCCGGCGGTCATCACGTCGTCGACGAGCAGCACCTTCATGCCGTCCTTCAGCTGGGTGCCGACCATCATGCCGCCGTCGCCGTGGTCCTTCTTCTCCTTGCGGTCGAACGTGTAGCCGACCTCCATGCCGTGGGCGGAGGTGAGGGCGATCGCGGTGGACACGCCCAGCGGGATGCCCTTGTACGCCGGTCCGAACACGGTGTCGATGTCCTTCGGCAGGTTGCCGGCCTCGATTTCGGCGGCGATCTTCTCGGCGTAGAACGCGCCGAGCGTGGCGATCTTGCGGCCGTCGTCGAACGCGCCCGCGTTGATGAAGTACGGGGACTTGCGTCCGGACTTCAGCGTGAAGTCGCCGAACTTGAGCGCCTTGGATTCAAGCAGGAACTGCGTGAATCGGATGTCGAGCGATGCGTTGTCGGTCATGTCTTTTCCTTCCTTCGTTGCGGAATCGGCCAATGCCGCTCAGCGCCAGGTCTCGCCGGCGGCGAGCTTGGCGGCGAGTTCGGGACGGTCGTCGAGCAGGTCGTCGAGCTCGCGGGCCACGCGCAGCGGCGCGACCGGGTCGAACAGGGCGGCCGCGCCCACCTCGACGGCGTTCGCGCCCGCATACAGGTATTCGAGCGCCTTCTCGCCGGAGTCGATGCCGCCGATGCCGATGATCGGGATGTCAGGCAGCACGGTGCGCGTGCGGTAGACGGCGACCAGGCCCATCGGCAGCACGGCCGGACCGGACACGCCGCCGGTCGTGTTCGCGATAATCGGCTCGCCGGTGCGGATGTCGATGCGCATGCCGAGCAGCGTGTTGATCATGCTCAGCGCGTCGGCGCCGTGTTCGACGGCGGCGCGCGCCGGCACGGTGATGTCGGTCACGTTCGGCGTGAGCTTGATAATCATCGGCTTGTCGGTCATCGGGCGCAGACGGTCCATGAGCTTGGCGAGCGCGACCGGATCGGTGCCGACGCTCATGCCGCCGTGCGTCACGTTCGGGCAGCTCACGTTGATCTCGAGCATGTCGGCGTCGGAGTCGGCGAGCTTGGCGACGACGGCCGCATAGTCGTCGTCGCAATGTCCGGCCACGTTGGCCACGACGGTGGCGCCCGCCTTCTTGAGCTTGGGCAGGTCGTCCTCGAGATAATGGTCGACGCCCGGGTTCTGCAGGCCGACCGCGTTGATGTTGGAGGCGGGGCCCTCGGCGGTGCGCGGCGACGGGTTGCCCTCCCACGGTACGGGCGAGCAGCCCTTGGTGGAAACGGCTCCCAGCTGGCTCACGTCGTAGAACCAACGCACGGCCGCGTACTGGAAGGTGCCGGAGGCGGTGCCGACCGGGTTCTTCCAGGTGACGCCCGCCACTTGGGTGGAGTGCTTCCACTCGTGGGCCTCATACAGGTTGATGTGGTCCGTGTGCTTCGCGTCGGTCATGTTCACTTCCCCCATCCGAGCTGTTCGCGGGTGAACACCGGTCCGTCGGCGCACACCTTGAGTCGTCCGTCCACGGTGTCCACGGTGCACAGCACGCAGGTGCCGTAGCCGCAGCCCATGCGCTGCTCCATGCTCAACTGGCAGGCGAGGTCGCGTTCCGCGGCCCATGCGGCGACGGCCTTCATCATCGGCAGCGGTCCGCAAGACAGGATCACCGTGTCGAGTCCGTCGACGGTGAGTCCGCCGTCGGCTTCGAGCCGGTCGAGCAGGGTGATGACGTTGCCTTCCGACTCGTCGATGCTCACGGTGGTATCGGCGTACGGCTCGACGAACTTGTCGGCGAAATGCTCGTTGCGGTAGCCGAACACGGCGGTGGTGCGCGTCGCTGGGTCGTCGGCGAGACGCTGCGCCGTGTAGATGAGCGGTGGCACGCCGAGGCCGCCGGCGACGAGCACGTAGTGGGCGGCCGTCTTCGTATGGAACGGGCGTCCCAGGGGGCCGAGCACCTGGATCGTGTCGCCGGCCTTGAGCTGTGCGAATCCGGCGGTGCCCTTGCCGACGACGGCGAAGATGACGCTCACCTCGTCGTCATGCGTCTCGCTCACGCCGAACGGGCGCGGCATCGGCATCATCGGGTCGTCGGTGAAGATGTTCACGAACTGCGCGGGGCGTGCGTGCTCGGCGATGTACGGGTCGCGGAAGGTCAGCCGGACGACGCCCGGCGCGGGTTCGGTGACGTCGGTGACGTCGACGGGATGGCGCGGCGGGAAGAATCCCACGGCGACGGCCTCGTTCACCACGTCATAGGTCGGAGTGAAGGTGGCGCTCATGGTGCTCCTTACGTTGGTCGGTGGTCGGTCTGTTTCGGTGTTGCGGATCCGGGGGCTACAGCACGGCGCGCAGGTCGTCGCGCATGCGGATGGCCGCGTCGCGCGCCGTCTCGTCGACGAGCGCGAGCGCGTCGTCGGCGGACATGGACGGGTTGTAGCGTCCGTCCTTCTTCCATGCGCCGATGATGCCGCGCGACGAGTTGACGATGGCGCCGGAGCCGTCCGCGTCGAACATGCCGCGCACGTCGGCGGCGGTGCCGCCCTGGGCGCCGTAGCCGGGCACGAGGAAGAACGTGTGCGGCATGCGCTTGCGCAGCGCCTTGCCCTCCTCGGGGTGGGTGGCGCCGACGACCGCGCCGACGCGCGAGTAGCCGTGCGTGCCGATCGAGTCGGCGCCCCAGCCTTCGACGAGGTCGGCGACACGCTCGTACACCTTCGATCCGTCGGCGAGGTCAAGCATCTGCAGCTCGCTGGACGAGGGGTTGGAGGTGCGCACGAGCACGAACAGGTCCTTGTCGCTTTCCTTGGCGGCGTCGACGAACGGGGTGATGCCGTCGGTGCCGAGGTACGGGTTGACGGTGACGGCGTCGACCTTCCATGGGTCGAAGCCGTCCACGCCGGTGAGCATGTGCGCGTAGGCGGCGGCCGTGGAGCCGATGTCGCCGCGCTTGGCGTCGGCGAGCACGTACAGGCCGCGGCTGGCCGCGTAGTCGCAGGTCATCGTGTACACGTCGACGCCGGCGGGGCCGAGCGCCTCGTACATGGCGATCTGCGGCTTGACGGCGGGGACGATGCCGGCGACGGCGTCGATGATGGTGCGGTTGAACTCGTAGAAGGCGCTGGCGAGCTGTACGGCCGGCGCTTCGGCGGGGTCGTCCACCGAATCCCTGACCTCCTCGGCGAGTCCCGCGACCACCTGCGGCGGCACGAGCGCCTCGGTGGGGTCGAGTCCGACGACGCTCGGGTTCTGCGTCGCCTCGATGGCGTCGATCAAGCGGTCCATGCGTTTCCTTTCGTTGAAGTCCTTATCGTTCACCCCGGCCCCCGCTGGCGGGGGCCGTCACGCAGTGACTGGGGGTGGTTGTCGGAAAGCCCGTCACAGTCGGCTGAACACCATCTCGCCGCCGATGATGGTGGCGAGCGGACGTCCGGTCACCTTCCATCCGCCGAACGGGGTGTTGCGCGCCTTGGAGTGGAAGGCCTCCGGGTCGACGGTCCAGTCCTGGGACGTGTCGAGCACGACGAGGCCGATGCCGGTCGTGTCCTTCACCGCGCCCAAGTCGAGCACGCGCCTGGCGTCCGGTTCGCGCGAGGCGTCGGTCTCGCGGTCGAGCAGCGCGGTCACGTCGGTGGCCTCATGGCCCATGAGACGCATCGGTTCGACGCTCATCAGTTCGATGAGGCGTTCGTCGGAGATGTATCCGCCGTCGACGAGGGTCTTGTGGCACACGCCGTACGCGCATTCGAGGCCGATGATGCCGTTGGGGGCGTCGAGGAAGCCGAGCCCCTTCTCCGCCATGGTGTGCGGCGCATGGTCGGTGGCGAGCAGGTCGACGGTGCCGTCGGCGACGGCCTCGCACGTGGCCTTGCGGTCCTCCTCCGAGCGCAGCGGCGGGTTCATCTTGGCGAGCGTGCCGTACGTGAGCAGCGCCTCGTCGCTCAGGGAGAGGTAGTGGGGCGCGGTCTCGCAGGTGACCGGCAGACCCTCGGCCTTGGCGGCGCGGATCGCCTCGAAGCTGCCGGCGGTGCTCACGTGCTGGAAGTGCACGTGCACGCCGGTCTCGCGCGCCTTGGCGATGTCGCGCGAGACGATTCTGAGCTCGGTGTCCTCGGGGATGCCGGGCACGCCGAGCTTGCGCGAGACGGGACCCTCGTTCACCGCGCCCGTGTCGTGGTGCTCGCAGTGCTCGATGAGCGGCAGGCCGGACTCCTTGGCGAGCGCGAACACCGCATCAAGCGTCTCCGGGGTGACAGCCGAGCCGTCGTCGCTGATCGCGGTGACCGGATGCGCGAGCTGGTCGGCGTCCTTGGTCTCGTCGCCGACGCCCGGCATGTGGCGGCGCCAATGTTCGAATTCGGTGGCCTCGCGGCCGGCGCGGCCCTTGGAGGCGCACACGCACAGGTCATAGCGCACGGGCAGCGTCACGCCATGGTCCGCCGAGTAGTGCTGCAGGAAGTCGATGACGTCGTTCCTGCCGGAGGACAGCACCTCGTCGGCGCCGGGGGCGTCCCGGCCGACAATCGTCTCGCCGTCCATCGCGGGCACGGTGTTCGGCATGATGAGGACGTCGGTGTATCCGCCGGAGGCCGACGCGGCGCAACCGGTGACCATCGACTCCTTGTAGGTCTGGCCGGGGTCGCGGAAGTGCACGTGCGGGTCGGCGAATCCGGGCGCGAGCGTGAGCCCGGTGGCGTCGATCTCGAGTCGCTCGAACCCGGCCGCGCCGGAGCGCTCCCCTTCCAGGACGGATCCCGCGGCGAGCGGCACCTTCACGTCGATGATCTCGTCGGTGTTCCACACCTTGATGTTGCGCAGCGTCGGCATATCGGCTCCTTACAGTTTCGCTTCCTCGTCGCAGTAGTCGCAGCGGTACTCCTGGCGCTCGGAGTGCGTCAGGTGGAACATCTGGTCGATGCCGCGTTCGGTGGTGGTCACGCAGCGCGGGTTGCGGCAGGTGAGGATGTTCACCACGTGTTCGGGCAGCGTGGGCGTCTTCTTCTCGACGATCCTGCCGCCGCGCACGATGCCGACGGTCGCGGTGCGCGCGACGAGGCCGAGCACGTCGAGGTCGATGGACGGACCCTTCTTGCCGTCCTCGTCCTCGATCTTGATGATGTCCTTGCGGCCATACAGGTGGCTGTCGGTGTTCATGATGAGGGCGAGCTTGGTCTTCGCCGGGTTAATCTTCAGGTAGTCGAGCACCTTCAGCGCGGTGCCGGCGGGCACGTGGTCGATGATGATGCCGTTTTGGATGCTGGTGACCTCCATCAGGCCTGGACCTCCTTGTTCTCGAACGGTTCGTAGCCGGGCAGCTCGTCGCCCATCACCGTGCTCTCGAGCGCCATGCGCATGAGCATGCCGTTCTTCACCTGCTCGAAGTAGGCGGCGCGCGGGTCGTCGTCGACCTCGACGGCGATCTCGTTGATGCGCGGCAGCGGATGCAGCACGGCCATGTCCTTCTTGGCGTGGGCGAGCTTGTCCTCGTCGAGGATGTACGTGTCGCGAAGACGCAGGTAGTCGTCCTCGTTGAAGAAGCGCTCCTGCTGCACGCGGGTCATGTACAGCACGTCGAGGTCGCCGATCACGGAGACCAGGTCCTTGACCTCCACGTAGGAGCAGGACGGGGTGGCGTCGATGCGGTCGAGCACGTACTGCGGGGTCTTGAGCTCGTCGGGGCTGATGAGCACGAAGCGAACGTTGCCGAAGCGGCACAGCGTCTCGATGAGCGAGTGCACGGTGCGGCCGAACATGAGGTCGCCGCACAGGCCGACGGTCAGGTCGGTGACGCGGCCGAAGCGCGACTGGAGCGTGGCGAGGTCGGCGAGCGTCTGCGTGGGGTGCATGTGGCCGCCGTCGCCCGCGTTGATGACGGGCACGGAGGCGGCGCGGGAGGCGACGAGCGCCGCGCCTTCCTTCGGATGGCGGATCGCGACCACGTCGACGTAGTTAGACACGGTCTTCAGGGTGTCGGCGATGGATTCGCCCTTGGAGACGGAGGCGAGCTGCGCGCCGGCGAAGCCGATCACCTTGCCGCCGAGACGCAGCATCGCGGTCTCGAAGCTCAGACGCGTGCGGGTGGAGGGCTCGTAGAAGAGCGTGGCCAGCACCCTGCCGTCGCAGGTGTGCGCCACCTCCCTGCGATGCGCGTCGATGTACTGCGCCTTGTGCAGCAGATCGGTGATCTGGGGGATGGAGAGATCGTCGAGCGAGATGACGCTCTTGCCGAGCATCGGCGTCTCCGCCGGTTCCTGTTCAGTTGACACGGCTCACCTTTCGTGTGTGAAACGGACAAGGTGGCCACTAACGTGACCTATCCGACTATAGACCATTTCTCCGACGCACGCCGCACAAGCCGTCCCCCGCGCGTCACCTTCCGTTCACCTTGCGCGGGCGTGCGGCGGATCGGTCGCACGCCATGCGCGCTACAGTACGTAACCATGTTCACCTTCGAGCAGCTGGAACGCTGCAACCGCACCGAGCTCGCGATCTGCCGGTTCGTCTCCGCGCATCCGGAGGCCGCGGCGTACATGTCCGTGCGCGAGCTGGCCGCCGCCACCTATGTCTCGCCGTCCACGGTGATGCGCTGGTACGCGCGGATGGGATTCGATGGGTTCGACGCGTTCAGACGGGCCGCGCGCGACGCCGCCGAACGTCCGGAGCAGGGTCCCGTCCCGCAGGCCGATCTGGGCGAGTTGTCGTTGTTCTTCTCCCGCGCCGACTCCCCCGCGTTCGAGGCGATGCTCGGCGAGGCGACGTCGCTGCTGGAGAAGGCCGACCCGATCGTCTTCATCGGCGAGGGGTCGTCGGGCACGATCGCCGACTACGGCGCGCGCCTGTTCGCGAATCTCGGCCTGTTCGCCATCGGGTTGACGGACGCGTTCTATCCGTCCGGGACGTTCGCCCGACCGGGCATGGCGGTCGTCGCCGTGTCGGAGAGCGGCGAGACGCCGAAGCTGCTGGAGACGGCGGAGGGCTTCGCCTCGCGCGGCGCGAGGCTCCTCGCGTTGACGAACACGCCCGGCAGCACGCTGGCGGGGATGTGCGACTGGTCGTTCGCCGCCGGTCTCGCGCCGGAGCGCGTCAACGGCGGCTACAACGCGACCAGCCAGCTGCCCGCCGTGTTCGTCATCGAATCGTTGGCCCGTCGTCTCGTCAGACTGCGCTCCGATGCGGATCGGCCCGATCGGCCCCGTTCCCGTTGATCGGCCGCAGCACACGGCACGGGTTGCCGACGGCGACCACGTTCGCGGGGATGTCGCGCGTGACGACCGATCCGGCGCCGATCACCGTGCCGTCGCCGATGGTGACGCCCGGCAGCACGATGACGCCGCCTCCCAGCCAGCAGCCGCGCCCGATGCGGATCGGCCTGGCGTACGTGTTCCACCGGTAGTGCGCGTCGCCTGGCTTCCAGCCTTCCGCGAGCCGGTCCGCGAGCTCCACCGGATGCGTGGCCGTGTACAGCTGCACGTTCGACGCGATGAGCGTGTCCGATCCGATGTCGATCGTGTTGCAGTCGACGAACGTGCAGTTCATGTTGACGGACACGTTGTCGCCGATGCGGATGTTGCGCCCGTAGTCGCAGATGAACGGCAGGCCGACGGACACGTTCGCGCCGATCGAGCCGAACAGCGATTCGAGGATCTCGCGTTTGCGTTCCTTCGCGTCGTAGGGCAGCCGGTTGTATTCGGCGAGCAGCCGTCGCGCGGTGTTCTTGTAGTCGAGGAATATCGGATCGTGGCAGTCGTAGATCTCCCCCGCCATGCATTTGTCGAGCTCGTTCATCGTCCTCTCCTCACTCGGTCACGTCGAGGCGACGGTCGTGCCAGTAGTATTCGCGGTCGTGTTCGCCGATCGGGCGCACCACCTTGCATGGCACGCCCACGGCGACCACGTTCGCGGGGATGTCATGCGTGACGACCGAGCCGGCGCCGATCGCGCTGTTCTCGCCGATGGTGACGCCCGGCAGGATGCTCACGTTGGAGCCGACCCACACGTTGCGTCCGATATGCACCGGCAGCGCGTACGTGTAGTGGTGTTCGCGCAGAATCGGCAGGATCGGGTGTCCCGCGGTGGCGATGGTGACGGACGGTCCGAACATCGCGTAGTCGCCGATCCATATCTCCGCGTCGTCGACCATGCTCATGAACGCGTTGATGTAGATGCCCCTGCCGAGGTGCACGCGTCGGCATCCGTTGTTCGCGTGCAATGGAGTCTCGATGTGCGCGCCTTCGCCGACCTCGGCGCACATGTCTTTGAGCAGTTCGGCGCGGCGGTCCTGTTCGGTGGGTTTGGTCTGGTTGTACTCCCACAGCTTGTCCTGCCATGCGAGCTGTCCGTCCATGATGGCCGGGTCGTCGTAGTGGTACGGCAGTCCCGCGTCCTTGCGCGCCACGTTGTCCATCGTCTCCCGCGTATCCACCATGCGTGTTCCTCGCCTTCCGTCCGCTTCGCCGCCGATCCGCGGCACGACTCCCATGGTAGCGTTGCCATGGTTCGTGGGCCCGTTCCGGCGGCCATCCGGTACGTTCCGTGCCGGATCGGGAACGGCCGGCGGGCCCGGAGGATCAGCCCGCCAGCCGCCGCCCGATGACGTCGAGGAAGGCGTCCGCCCCGTCCCGGCGGCGGCGCGCGTCGGGATGCGAGGAGGTGTCGTCGAACACGTAGACGTCGAAGGTGGGCAGCGTCGCGCCCGTCACCGGCATGAACGCGATGCGTCCGTCGCCTTCCACCGCGACGGACGCCATCAGTCCGACGGCGATGCCGGACGCGATGACCGACTTCATCGTGCCGACGTCGGCGACCTCGATGATGTCCGTGGGGTCGATGCGGGAGCGGATGAACGCGCCCGCCGCCTTCGAATGCACGAAATCGTCGGACAGGGTGACGAACCGCATGCCTCGCATCGCCTTCCCGTCGGACAGGTCGAACGTCATCCTGCCGGCGAGCGCCGTCGCGGCCGCGCCGGCTTTCGCGTAGGCGAGACCGAACGGGAACGACGCGATCCGGAACGTGCGCGCGACGCCGAACGACGGCGATGATTCGACGGCGGCGACCGCGCCGAAATCGACCGTATGCCGTTCGATGGCGTCGAGGAGCCGGCGCGATCCGACGGATTGCACGGTGACCTCGCCGTCGAGTTCGCCGGACAGGGTGTGTGCCAGGGCGTCGATGGTCTCGTCGCCCAGCAGGTAGGCGGAGATGATTGGCGGCAGGCCCACGGAGTAGGAGACGGTCTGGTCGTCGCCCGCCGCGAGGTCCGACCGTCCGGCGCGCGCGATCTCGTCGGGCAGGCGGTTGATCTCGTCGAGGATCGCGGCGGTGTGGCGGATGAGGGCGAGGCCGGCCGGGGTGAGCGTCGCCTCTCCCCCGGCGCCGAAGCGGCGTCGTTCGATGAGCGTCGCGCCGAGCCGCCGTTCCAGCCGTTTGACCGCCTGGGAGACGGTGGGCTGGGAGACGCGGGCGGCCGCGGCCGCATCGGTGAAGCTGCCGAGTTCGGCGACGAGCTGGAAGAACTCCAGATCGCGGATGTTGTCTATCGATGCCATGAGCCGCCTTGCCTCGGGGAAAACACACTCCATTGTAGCGTGCATCCACGGGGCGGGGCGGCTCGGGAGGGCGGGACGCGGCCGGGACGGTCAGCCGATGCGCCAGGTGTTCGCTTCGACGGCGGCTTCGACGTCCGGCACGGGCTCGCGGTTGAGGCCTTCGGCGATGGCCTGCTCGGCGACGGCGACGGCGACCCTGCGCGAGATCTCCTTCAGGTCGCTGACGGGCGGCAGGACGGCGGCGCCCGGCTCGTCCACGTCGATCATGCCGGAGATGGCGTGTGCGGCGGCGAGCAGCATGCGGTCGCTGACGAGCCTCGCCTTGCCGACGATCGCCCCGAAGCAGATGCCCGGGTACATGAGCGCGTTGTTGCCCTGGCCGATGCGGTAGGTCACTCCCCCGTACTCGACGGGCGCGGACGGGGTGCCGGTGATGACGAACGCCTTGCCTTCGGACCAGCGGATCACGTCGGCCGCCTTCGCCTCGGCGAGTTCGGTCGGGTTGGAGATCGGGCACAGCAGCGGGCGTTCCACATGGGCGCACATGGCGCGCACCACGCGCTCGTCGAACGCGCCGGGGCGGGTGGAGGTGCCGATGAGCACGCTCGGTTGGAACGCGTCGACCACGGACGCCAGGTCGGTCGGATCGGCGAGCGACGGGAATTCGCCGGCCTTGCGCGCGTACTTGCGTTGGCCGTCGGTCAGTCCGTCCTGGCCTTCGACGATGAGACCGTAGCGGTCGACGAGCGCGACGCGTCCCATCGCCTCGGCGCGGTCCATGCCGCCGCTGACGACGAGGTCGTCGACGAGCTGGTCGGCGATGCCGACGCCGGCGGTTCCCGCGCCGAAGACGAGGATGCGCGTGTCGTCGTAGGAGGTGCCGGCGATGCGGCGGGCGGCGACGAGCGCGGCGAGCACGGTCACGCCGGTGCCCTGGATGTCGTCGTTCAGGGTGAGCACGTCGCCCCGGTAGCGTTCGAGGATCGGCGCGGCGGTGGGGCGTCCGAAGTCCTCCCAGTGCAGCAGCGCGTCCGGGTAGAGCTCGAGGCAGTCGTGGACGAACGCGTCGATGAACGCATCGTAGCGTTCGCCGCGCACGCGCGGGAAACGGTTGCCGACGTAGTGCGGATTGTCGAGGAGCTCCTTGCGGTCGGTGCCCACATCGATCATGACGGGCAGGACGCGGGCCGGGTCGATGCCGGCGGCCGCCGTGTAGACGGCGAGCTTGCCGGTGAGGATCTCCGCGCCCTGCGCGCCCCAGTCGCCGATGCCGAGGATGCCTTCGCCGTCGGTGGCGACGATCAGGTCGATGTCGCGGCCTTCGGCGTACTGGCGCAGCGCATCCTTGATGCGCTCGGGGTGTTCGATGGACACGTAGGCGACGTCGGAACCGAGATAGTACTTGTCGTACTGCATGATCGACTGGGCGACGGTGGGCGCGTAGACGATCGGCATGTATTCGGTCAGATGCTTGGACATGCCATGGTAGAACAGACGGCGGTTCTCGCGGCACACGCCCATCAGGAACAGGCGCTTGCCGAGATCGTCACCGATGCTCCGGAAACGCTCGTACACGGTCTCCTCCTGCATGTCGAGCGACTGCACGGCGGCGGGCAGCAGGCCGTCCACGTCGGCGGCGACGCGTTCGTCGATCGTGGCGGCGAGGCCGCGGTTGGTGAAGGAATCCTTGAGTGTGGCGAATCCGGTCATGGTGTCGCTCCTTTTCCTTGTGTTCGGATGTCGGTTCAGGTCCTGTCGTCGGCTTCGTCGCCGCGTCGCCTCATACGATAGGAGCGGACCGCACGCCCCCACAAATAAGCGGGACCACTATGACGACACGCCGTTCCCCGCAACGGTTCCGACGATTCGCAACGGCGTGCCGGAACAGTCGGCCCCCATATAGGCGTCGCTTATTTGCGGGTGCCGAAGCCCACATCGTAGCCTTGGGGCAATCGGTCGCATCATCCGTTCCCTCCACCGATGAAGTCCGGAGGGACAGCCCCAATGAAGGAGTCACGATGACCATGTCCATACCGTTGAAGTCTTCCCCGAGCGCGCAGTCGGTCTCCGCGACGCCGGCGGCGGCCAAGGCCGCAGCCTCCATCCCGCATGCGCAGGCGCTCAAGGCCGCTATCTGCATCGCCGTGACCCTCGTCATCTACGTCGTGCCCGTGCCCGACGGCCTCACCGCCCAAGGCATGCACATGCTGGCGATCTTCCTCGGCACGATCCTCGGGCTCATTCTCCAGCCGCTGCCCACGTCCGCCGTGGCGATCATCGGATTGACCGTGGCGATGCTCACCGGCACGATGGATCCGAAGACCGCCGCGTTCTCCGGTCTCGGCTCCGCGTCGATCTGGCTGATCGTCGCCGCGTTCTTCATCGCCCAGGGATTCGTGAAGACCGGACTGGGCCGACGCATCGCGCTCGTGTTCATCAGCCTGCTCGGCAAGTCCAGTCTCGGCATCTCCTACGGTCTGACCGCGGCCGATCTGCTGCTCGCACCGGCGACGCCGTCGAACACGGCGCGTCTGGGCGGCATCCTGTTCCCGATCATCACGTCGATCAGCGACGTGCAGGAATCCACGCCGAAGTCCGATGAGTCGCGCCGCCGCATCGGAGCGTTCCTGTGCATCACCGCGAACAACGTGAACGCGATCACCTCCTCCATGTTCATCACCGCGATGGCCGCCGGCCCGGTGGTCGCCCAACTCGCCTCCGATTCAGATGCACCGATCTCCTGGGGCACATGGGCTCTGGCCGCAATCGTGCCCGGCCTGCTGTGTCTGATCGTCATCCCCGCGCTCGTCTATCTCATCTACCCGCCGAGCGTCAGGCACGTGCCGAGCGCGCAGGCGGATGCGAAGGCCGAGCTGAAGTCGCTGGGACGCCTGTCCGTCAAGGAGTGGATCATGCTGCTCACCTTCGCGGCGATGCTCGTCCTGTGGGCGACCGGCCAGATCACCGGCATCAACGCCACGACCGTCGCGTTCCTCGGCGTCGCCGTGCTGCTCGTCACGGGCATCATCACGTGGAAGGAGATGGCGGCGAACTCGTCCGCATGGTCCACGCTGATCTTCTTCGGCATCCTCGTCGGCATGGCCACCCCGTTGAACGAACTGGGGGTGACCGAATGGGCGGGCGCGTTCATCGCCGATTCCATCGAAGGCTGGTCCTGGCCGGTGGTGCTCGTCCTGCTCACCGTCTGCTACTTCCTGCTGCACTACATGTTCGCCTCCGAACTCGCGCAGGTCGTGGCGATCTACACGCTGTTCCTGTCCGTGGCGGTCGCGGCCGGCGCTCCCCCGATGGCGACGGCGCTGCTGCTCGGCTGCACGTCCGGTCTGATCGGCGCGATGACGCATTACGCGTCCGGCCCGTCCGCGCTCATCTACGGCGCGGGCTACGTGAAGACCGCCGAGTTCCTGTGCGTCGGCCTGGTATGCGGCGTGGTGACGGTCGCCATCTATCTGACCGTCGGTCTGGGATGGTGGAGACTCATCGGCCTGTGGTGACGGCCGGGTTCCCTCTACACTGAAGACACTGAAGGAAAACGTGCGTCGCGTGTCACGGATGGCATGCGACGCACGGCCATGTGCGACAGGAGGGAACGATCATGCGTCTCAGTTCGGTGAACCGTATCGAAACCATCGCCACGGACGGCGATGGGAGGGCGGCCGACGACCGTCTGTTCGTCATGTTCCACGGCTACGGCAACGATGAGCGTGAGATGATCCGCGTCATCGACGGCGTGTATGCGGGGACGGGACGGACCCCGAGCTACCTGTCGTTCCACGGCACCTACGACCGCGACTATATGGGCGGCGCTTACTGGTATCCGGACGGTTGCGGCGTCGAGGAGCGACGCCGGGAGTGCTCAGCGGTGGGCGATGCGGTGGTCGCGCTGCTGGATTCGCCGATGTTCGCGTCCCGGCGGAAGATCCTCGTAGGATTCTCGCAGGGCGGCTATATGTCCTACCGCATCGTGCGCGAACACCCCGATGTGTTCGATGCCGCGATTCTGATGAGCCCGTCGTTCAAGGGCGAAGAGTCTACGGACGGCGCGGCGATCGCCGGCGATACGCGTTTCCTGCTGCTCTACGGTTCCGAAGACCGCACGATCCCAATCGACGACCAGCGTACCGCGCACCGTGTGCTCGGAGAGACCGGTCGCCTCGAATCCCGCGAATACACCGGCATGGGCCACGCCATCCGTGAGACGGAGATCGAGGGCATCAGAAAGTTCATTGAACTTTGAACTTTCCTATTCCGCCCTTCCTCCGCCGTGTCGCGGCTTGCGAATCAGATTAAACCGAGATGCCGGAAGGCGACGGCGATGCCGTCCTTGTCCACCGCGGTGGTGGTCCAATCGGCGATGGCCTTGATGCCGTCGGTCGCATTGCCCATGGCGACGCCCACGCCGGCCGTTTCGATCATCTCGGTATCGTTCTCCGAATCGCCGATGGCGATGGTATCGGCGATGTCGACGTCATACAGACCGGCCACGTATGCGAGTCCGGTGCCTTTGTCGATTCCCGGCGTCATCCCTTCGCCGTTCGTCGGCGCCTCCAATCCCATCGAACCGCTGACGATGTGGAGACGATCGCCGACGGCTTCACGGATATCGTCCAACGTGAGTCGTGACGAGGGTGGTGCGAAGAACTTGCATTTCGAGGCGGGGACGAGTTCGCCGAGATCGACGTGATCAAGCCAGGCGTCGGCTTTGCTCGCTTCGAGTACACGCCACCAATCGCCGCCGTAGTCGGCGCGCAGGTTGCGGCGCACCCAGTCGACGTGCGCCATATATCCGGCCGACGCCCATAATCCCTGTGACGACTGCCACATGTAGTTGACGCCGATCTCATCGAACACGCGCGTAACGCGCGTCACCGTCTTGGGATCGATGAACCGGTCGAGCAGCACTTTGCCGCCGATCTCGATGTAGGCGCCGACCGAACCGACGATGCCGTCGAATCCGGGCGCGAGCACGTCGTCATCGATTTCGGGACGCGAACGCCCTGTATCGATGAAGACGAGATGTCCGTTGCGTTGCGCGGTATGAATCGCGTCAAGCGTGGATGGGGCGATGATATGGTCACGCCCGAACAACGTGCCGTCGATGTCGAGGAAGATGATGCTGCGGTTCATGTTCTTCACCTTTCACCGTGTCCTGTTTCCGTGGTCCGACGCCCGATCAATCCAAGTCGTGCGAACGCGTGCGCCAGACCATCCTCTTCGACGTCGTCGGTGACGAGATCTGCGGCCCGCTTGACGTCGGGCGACCCGTTACCCATTGCCACGCCATAGGCACAGTATTCGAGCATCGGCACGTCGACGGCCGCATCACCGAATGCGATGGTGTCGGCCCGATCGGCACCGAGATATGCGAGCAGGCAATCGATGGCATGTGCTTTGGTGATGTCCTTGACACCGAGATCGCCCCATAGGGCGGTCGCTCCCCTACCGCCCCAGGTGCCGTTATGCATGTCGTCGAATTCCTGTTCGGCATCGAGGAAATCCTGTTGGGAGCCGAGTACGTAACTGATCTTGTTCACGTCATCACGATACAGTTCGCCGCCGTAGATCATGTCCGGGTATCCGTCGTGAACGGTCATCGTATCCGCATTCGTTTTGCCTTTGCGCGCCGAATAGGCGCGTACAGCCTCCAACGCACCGTTCTCGAAATCCCTGCTGGCGAACAATCCGCTGTTGCTTTCCAGATAGAACGCGAGTCCACGCGCGTCCAACCAGTCGACGGCGCGCGTGCACTGGTCGAGGCTCAATGTCCGGTGCATGACGATTTCGCCATCGCTCTCCACATAACTGCCGTTACCACCGATCATGCCGTCCAGCCCGATCTCCCATAATGGCGGATAGACCTCGGCTTTGCTACGACCGGTGCAGATGTAGATCCTGTGTCCATTCGCACGGGCTTCGCGAATCGCCCCGACGGCGGAGTCGGGCAGGTTGTTCTCATAATCGACGAGCGTCCCATCCACATCAAGAAAGATGATTTTCGGAGTATCGGCGGGCATCATCGCTGCCTTTCTCTTGGCGGCCGCAGGACACAGAACATCATACCGCAACATATTTCAACAAGCGAAGGTTATATAGATTTTTCCCCGCCCCGCAAGAGCTACCCAATGTCGGAGTGTGTTTCCTCCCGCTGGCGGGAGGTGGCGCGCGGCACGCGCGTCAGAGGGTGGTCCCCGGCGTGCCGGCGGGGGCGCGTGTGGTGGGTGGGTTCGGATATGCGTGAAGGCCCTTGGGAGCTGTTGCTCGACCAAGGGCCTTCCTTATCGTATGGATGCGGCGGCGTGCTACTCTCCCACACTCTCTCGGGTGCAGTACCATCGCCGTGCCAGGTCTTAGCTTCCGGGTTCGGAATGGGACCGGGCGTCTCTCCTGGGCTATGACCGCCGCAAATCTTC